>NZ_JFAO01000010.1:0-5386 GCF_006408945.1 Bifidobacterium sp. UTBIF-78 | reverse complement strand
AAACATATTAATGCGAACGCACCGAGACCGATCCCCTGTCCAAATAATGCGGAGGAATCAGCTTCACCTCTCCAGGCTTATGCTCATTACCGTCGAGAACGCTCATCATCAAGTCCACAGCATCCGCGCAAGTCTCACTCGGCAATAGCGGAAATTCATCCACAGGAACATCAAGGTTGTTCGCGTCTCCTTGCATGCATAGAGCAATGAATGAAACATCACCAGGAACAGAAAGTCCACGCTTTCGCAAGGACACAATCGCATTATTCATATGTATCAAATTCGTCGCTGACAAAATCGCACTAATACTCGGATGCGATTTGAATGTGGCATCAATCAGATTACCGACATCTGCGGCATCATCACCAGTATTATATGAACAGTGGAAAATAATTCCTCTCCTGGCCGCCTGATCTGATAGTGCTTTCCTCAACCGGATATGGAAGTTAGCTCCACGTCGATATTCACTCTCCACCGTACCAATATATAAAATTTCCCGATGCCCTTTCGCGGCAAGGATATCAACCGCCCGGCAACCCATTTGCACAAAATCTATATCCACAGAATAGATAGACTCATTGTTTTCCGGATATCCAATAGCAACAAAAGGACAGCCCAAACGCTCTGCCATGGCCGCACGCGTATCGTTTATTTCAACCTCTAGCAAAATCACACCATCAACAAGTCCGCTTTCCACCACACGTTCAAGCTCTTTTTCCTCGTGCTGACCGGCCAGCAACAGCACATCGTAACCGTATTTTCTTGCTCGAATTACAGTTTCAAAGAAAAACCTCGAATAGATGCTCAATAATGTGCTACGGCCGATTGGCGAACTTAACGCCAAGATATGTCTGCGAGCACCACGTAGTAGCTGAGCACCCGCATTGGGGGTGTACTGCAGCTCTTTTGCAGCCGCTATCACTTTATCTCGCGTTTCTTCTTTCAAAGGACGTTTTCCTGAAAAAACATAAGAAACAGTGCTGATAGAGACACCCGCCCGTTCTGCTACATCCTTGATGCCAACCATTACGACCCCTTCGTCGAAACGTTTTAATGTTGATATTATAGCAACATACTGTTGGCATAATGCGAAATATCACACAAAAAACGCCGATAGAACTATGTGCGAGCCAGCCTTACCAATGAACATGGTGCCAGCAGACACATAGTATCGGCTGTTACTCCCCTAGTATCGTATCCCACATGCCTACGAAATCGGGCAGGGTCTTGCGCGTGGTGGCGACGTTGATCACCGAGATACCCGGAATCCTCAAGCCCAGCATCGCCGCGAACGTGGCCATGCGGTGATCTGCGTAGGTCTCCATTTCAGCGCCATGCAGCTGCTCGTCCGACACCGGCTCGATGCGCAATCCGTCCGGCAGTTCCTCGGCCTTGCCGCCCACACGGACGATTTCGTTGACGAGCGCGGCGAGGCGATTCGTCTCATGACCGCGCAGATGGCCGATGCCCACCATGTCCGTCGGTTTATCGGCGAATACCAGTATCGCGGCAAGCGAAGGCGCGATCTCTCCCGCTGCGGTCAGATCGAACGTGCCCAGTCCGCGAACCGAGCCGTCGCCGGTCACCTCGCAGTATCGCACACCGTTCCGCTCCGGGAACGAGACCTGCGCCCCCATACGTTCCAGATATCCCGGCAGCAGACCGCCCGGCTGCGTGGTGGCTTCCGGCCAATGCGGCACACGCACGGTCCCGCCCGCGATGAGCGCGGCGCCCAGGAACGGCGCAGCATTGGACAGATCGGGCTCCACGGTGACCGTTTCCGGCAGCTGCAGCGGCTTGGGCGCGACCGTCCACGTATGCGCGGATTCCTCAGCGACGGCATCGCCACCGGCCCCGTTCACATCGGCGACAGTCATGCGGATATGCGGCAGGCTCGGCGTCTTCTCCCCCGTGTGTGTCAGCCGCAGGCCACCAGGCAGTTTCGAACCGATGAGCAACAGGCCGGAGATGAATTGGGACGAACCGGACGAATCAATGCTCACCTGCGCCATGGCTTCGGCCGATGGCAAAGCAGAGGGCGGGGTGATGGTGAACGGCAGGAATCCCTCTTCGCCCAGATAGTCGACCTTGGCGCCGAGCTGTTCCAAGCCATCCAGCACCGGCTTCATTGGTCGAGCGTAGGCCTGCTCGTCGCCGTCGAAGCGCACAGGCCCGTCGGCGAACAGCGCCAGTCCCGGCACGAACCGCATCACGGTGCCAGCCAAGCCGCAATATACGTCGACGTCGCCCCGGAACCTGCCGGAAACGGGCGGCGTCACCGTCACCGTGGTATCCGTGATCGGGTCCACGTCGCAGCGCACGCCGAGGGCGGCGAGCGCACCCATCATCAGTTCGGTGTCGCGTGAACGCAACAGTCCCACCAGCCGCACCGGCCGTGAGCTGAGCGCGGCCAGAATCAGATAACGATTCGACAACGATTTGCTGCCGGGAATCGTGACGGTGGCGTTGATGGGGCCGTCCGGCATCGGCGCGGGCCACGGGTTCGGCGTTGTGGTATTCGGTGTTTCGCTCATGCGCCCATCGTATCCGTTTTCGCGGAGAATCGAGCGGCGAACGCGCTATGGTGGAATCGTGCGTGTGATCGAACGGTTCTGCCGGGGCAAAAGAGCTGATCAGTCGTTGAACGAGGATGGGCTGGTCATCACGGACGAGTTCGCGGCCGTGGTGGACGGGGTGACAAGCAAAAGCGTGCGCCATCTGTGGCGGCCAAGCGGTGGCGTGATGGCGCGGGGTCTCCTCATCGACGCAGTCGGAACCCTGCCGCGGAATGCCACAATGCGAGAGACTCAGATGACGCTCGACCGGCGGCTTCGCGCGGAATATGCCCGAAGCGACGCGGATGAATCGGTGTTCGTCAACGAGCCTTGGGAACGGTTGCAGGCCAATGCAGTAGTCTACAGTGCGACACATCGAGAGGCGTGGCTGTTCGGTGACTGCCAGATCATGGTCAACGGTGTGCAAACGCCGACGCTGAAACGTGTGGATGAACTGCTCGGCGAAGTACGATCGTTTGCGGCACAGGCGATGGCCTTGGACGGCGGAGCGGATTCCGCTACTGCGCCGGATAGGATGAGGTCGCCGGAGGAACCGGATGAATCGGACGAGGTTGTATCGGACGAATCAGACAGCGGAACCGAAAAATTGCCGGGCGCATCGATCGCATCAGTCGAATCACACGAATCGCCCCAATCAACCAGGCCGAACGAATCATCAATCAGACCAATAGGACCGGATACATCTGTCGCATCGGACGAATCATCAAGCAGAATAGAGGAACCGAACGGAGTCGGCCAACCAGAGACAGAACCCGACGACCCCGCGCGGAACCTGATCATGCCGTTCCTGCGATTGCAGTCACGATTCGCAAACCGGCGCAGCACGTACGGGTACTTCGTATTCGACGGATTCACGGACCCGACCTATCCGATTCGCACGGTACCCATCGCTCCCGGCGACGAGGTGGTGCTGGCCTCGGACGGCTATCCCCTGTTACGCCCGACGCTGACCGAATCGGAGCGGGAACTGGCGCGGCTGCGCCGGGACGACCCGTCGCTTATCCATGAGTACCGTTCAACCAAGGGTTTCGTCGCGGGACAGGAATCATTCGACGACCGTACGTATCTGCGGTTCGTCGCCTGAACCGCCTCGCCTGAATCACCTGAAGGGTTTGCGCCGGACAGCCCCCGGCGTCACCGTTACTTGTCGGCGGCCAGACGCGATTCGATGCGCGGCTCGTCCCCGGCGACGGCCTGTTCCTCGCTCAACCCGCCCTCGATCATCTGCGCGTGCAGCAGCTGGGCGGCCACACGATCGGCCTCGATGGCCGCGATCTGACGCGAGAACACAATGAACCAGCCGAGGAACATGAGACCGGCCAATGCCTCCACGTTAGTGAGCGTGTTGTGGCCCATCATCATGTTGGCCCAGAAGCCGGCACACACCAGTGCGGCGAGATCGGAGGCCACCATCACGGCCTTGGACAGGCGCGGCGCAAGCCAGGGCAGGCAGACGAACAGCACCAGCATCACGAACGGCAGGCCCTTGGCGCATACGTTGTGCATGAGGTTGTGCGGCGTATAGCGGAATACGCCGATGCCGATGAATGCGAGACCGGAAACGGTCAGCAGCGCCGAGAGGATACCCGTACGCAACATGAAATGCGGGATTTCGTAGCCGCGGTTCGGGTCCTTGTTGGTGCGGTCGTGCCAGAGACGTTGCAGGCGTTCGGTGGTCACCAGTTCCGAGATGGCGAAGTAGCTCACGATGATGATGCAGGTTCCGGCGAGCATCAGCGTGGAGTTGAACATGCGCGCGGCGAACGTGGTGCGGTCGCCGAGTTGCGAGAAATTGTTGTGATACCAGTACGGGTCATCGGTGGTCATGCCGGCGGTCACCACGCCGGAGATGACGAAGAACGGCAGCAGGGACGCCAATGTCTTGGCGTTCATGAGTTCCGCCTGCACGAACGTCATGTAGCCGACCACGCCGGCGAATCCGGCGCAGACGCTGGAGATGTAGCCGGAGAAGATCGCGTTGCCCATCATGTCGTTGGCCGCGCCCATCAGTGCGAACGACGACAGGAAGATGGTGGCGGCGTACACCACTGAAAGGGCCACGATCTCGATGATGCGGCGGATCGGCGCGAGCCAGCCGTGGTCCAGGTTCAGCGAGCGCGACTTGCTGGCGTATCCGATGACGAACGAGATGACGCCGCAAGCGGCCACGATGCCCGAAGCCACCATGAAGCGTCGCTGGGTCAGCTGCCAGATGGCGGGCGCGTACTGCATATAAGCGTTCATGGACACCGCTCCTACCACCGCACAGATAAGGAAGGAGACCAGACCATAGGTTTCGGCGCGTTGATGACGTCCCATGCTGCGGTGCTCCTTCCGTTGCGTGCAGTTGGGTTTTGCCGCGGTCGCGCTTGTTCGCAATCGCGCTTGTTGCGGGGCAGTTGTTACGGCGGGCAGTTGCAGTCCATCCGTAGCCCGTCCTCACGCGCGGCCGGCTGCGCTCGTCCGCCTGTACCGCCCCCCGTGTGCGGTCTGCGACGTACTCGTCAGCCGAGAGCTTCGGACCGGCCTACGCTAGGCAGGCCAGACCGAGAAGCCAAGTCGACGAGACGTGCCACAAGGCCGTGCCGCTTGACACCGGGCAAGCGGCCCGAACCAAGCGGCAGCCCAAGCGGCACAGCATGCTCAATGCCGATCACGCGAGAGGACTTTTCCCAAAACGTCATTGTATCCCGTGTCCCGGTCCTCCGATGCGATACAATGACTATTTGTGCCGTTCTCTCCTCATCGACTGACGGCACGACGGGCTATAGCGCAGCTTGGTAGCGCGCCTGCTTTGGGAGCAGGATGTT
>NZ_JFAO01000009.1:0-39267 GCF_006408945.1 Bifidobacterium sp. UTBIF-78 | reverse complement strand
ACCAAAGCATTGCTGCTGTGACCGCCGCTGAGCACTACTGCCGCTTGCGGTTTAGCGCTTCGACAAAAACTGAAAAATGGCTCATGGTAACGATGGGTAACGATGACCGCAGACCTCATGGTTTTCGGGAGCGTTTTCCGGTCTGCTTTTGAGTCCCCACGGAGAAAATCTGTCCATGCCGTTTAATAGACTGATAGGTTGTTCTTGCGTGAGATTTACGGGGCATAGCGCAGCTTGGTAGCGCGCCAGTTTTGGGTACTGGATGTCGTGGGTTCAAATCCCGCTGCCCCGACTAGAAATCCCTACCTCTGTTTTGGAGGTAGGGATTCTTTTTACCATCACATACCGCAATCAAACCATTAAGATTTCGACATTCACAAACGAACAGCTTCTGCAGGAGCCATCATGATGGCCGTTCCTGAATGCCGTAATTAGCGCGTCTCCGCAACAGAGGTACGAGCTCGCTGAGATTCAGCATGCCATCGGCGTCACAGCGCAACCTTCCTCTGCTAGTCCAGGAGCGAATCGTGCTTGCCGGGATCCGGATTCCTGCCTTCGCGCACTCGTCACTCAACTCGGCTGGAGTTCCCCGCACTTCGCTGACGATCAACCGGGCCAATAACCGGTCGGCTACGGCGCGTCGGTTCACCCGTTCGCCGCAGCCTGCGCACTCGCCATCCTGTTCGTCGGGATCACCCCACACCACGCCTCCGCAGCCCGGGCACGCGCCGAACGCGATGCGCGGCTTCGCCGGATTGACCGCAATATGGATCCCCTCCGATAGATCGACGATGTCCTCGTACCAACCGAGCACGTCACCGCAGGACAGCAGCGGATCCGGGTCGGCGAGCGCCGCACGGGTCAATGCCGCTACGGTCGTGTCCGGATCGGCAGCTCTCTGGTAGTCGAATCTGACGGCCAGTTGTCGCATGAGACGTTCGGTCTGGCAGTAAAGCTCCCACATGTCATCGCGCAGGGGCGATGGTGCCTCCGCCGGCGCAGCGTGTCCGTCCCCGCCCTGCATGTTGACGCTGGCCTGTTTGGTGGCGATCAGTAGCAGCGGCGTGATCTCTTCGCCTATCCGGGCGAGATGGTCCTGCAGACGCTGTTCGCAGTCATGGCAGAGCAGACGTCCGATGGACGTGTCAGCCCCGTCATTGTTCACGCATCGTCCGGTCATGTTCGTCCTCCCGGTTCACATGGTTCTCCAATTCGCGCAGGTCATCGGTGTCGTATCCGCATGAGCACCACCAGCGCAGTCCGTGTTCACTGCTTTCGGTGATGACGAGGTGGGACTCACTCATTGCGGTCTCCTTCGTTCATGTAGCGGATATGTTCCTGCATGCGCATGAGGGATCGGAAGTCGCGTCCGCATGAGCAGATGAGTACCTTCCCCTTGCCTGCCGTGTCGATCAGACGGTGCTTGAACGCGGGTTTGTGCTCGTCGAGGAAGATGAGCGGGTCGTTCATGATGGTCTCCTTGATGGTTTCCGTGGTGACGTGTTTGCAGAATCGTCCGGGGTCGCGGCTCTGGTAGCCGCATGAACAGATGCGCGTGTATCCGGCCGGGGTACCGAAGCCGACGCATCCGGATGGGCGGCGCAGCATGGCCGTTGCCGTGGGTATGAACTGCGCAAGGCGGTGGATTGTCCGCTCGGGTTTGCGGAAGGTGATGCGTAGTCGTGGTTTGCGTCTGGGGTTCATAGCGGTCGCCTCCATGCGATCTCGAATCGGTTGATGTCTTCTTCGGATAGTTGCGGGCCATCAGTCCACTGTTGCGGCGTCGCCGGTTTCGCCGGTTTGTAGGGTTTGAGACTGATGGGTGCGCGGAAGCATCGGTGTTCGGCCAGATACTTGCCGTTGGGGCTGATGCCGCGCTCGCCGCAGGGGGTGCGCAGTGTAATCAGCCCGGTTCCGGAGATCGGCTGGATACGGGTGAAACGGATGCCCAGGATGATGGCGGCAACGAGGTCGTCGCCGTCCAGGATCCCCGGATCGTATTTCTCCTCGATGGGTCCGCCGGTGTCCACGGCAACCCATTCGTGGCATGTCTCGCACTTTCTCGCGATGAGGCGAGCGGGGTTCACGCCGGCCGGACAGAGGTTCTTGAACCATGGTGGTTTTCGTCTGGTCATCGGTTCACCTCACTCCCAGCTGACGTGTGATGGAGTTCCATATGGTGTCGATTTCGCTGTCCTTCAGTCCGCTCGCTCTCCCCCTCGTAAACAGATCGTCATGGATGGCGTCCGCGTTCTCGGGATGGTTCGCAAGTCGTCCGTATGCCCATGCGTGGAGATCGTTATTGCGGCTGCCGGCCGGTATCGGAGTCATGTCTGGTCTTCCGGCCTTTGCTCGCTCCAATGGGATCCGCCGGTCCATCACTTCGCTGAGCGACGGGATTCCAACACCTGTCTTACCGGTTGACGCGAGTTGGTTCCTTCCTTCCACGTACTGGTGTGATTCGAGCCATCGCACCATCTTCGGCGGCATGACCGGAGGTGATCCGTCCGGCGTATCCAGCAGCAGATAATCGCCCGTGGGGATGCGACTACCTGCGCCGACCACGTATCCCTTGCCCTCGCAACGGATGTCGATCGGCAGTCCTTTCTCGTGGACTGCGTTCTTCAGTCGTCCGCGCAGCGCGTCGGGTATCAGGTAGTAGGCGTGCGCCGAGGCGAGTCCGTTGACCCGGCCCGTGGGCGTGCCGACCAGATAGGTTCGCGGGAAGTCCGGCGACCCATACGTTCCGATCTGCCGGTTGAATACGTCCCATCCGGTCTGCTCGTCCCGAAGTACTTCGCCGGATGCCGGATCCTTGGCCACGTCCAGATCGATGACGGCTACGCCGGCGGAAGGCACCACCGCATACGCCGTCGTGTTTTCCGGAGGCCGCCTGCCGGCGGGCAGAGTACGGTTCTTGGCCCAGTCGTAGGAGCGTTTGCCTTCCCCGACCGTTCCGAAGGTCACGGGGAAGCCGCACTCGTCGGGAGTGGGAATGGAATCGGCCTGCAATGGCTGCGGCAATGACGGAACGCTCGCAAACACGTCCGGCTCCTCCATCGCCTCGGTAAGGTCCTTGGCCGCGCGTTCGCGGTACACGCTGAACGTGCGTTCGTTCTTCACGACGAGCACCCGCACCACTTCGCCGTCCACGCGCTTGGTTTTCGACATGAGTCCGAGCTTGACGACGGTGTTGCGGTGCCCGGAATCGGTTTCCCGATAGGGGTTGCGTCCGCTCACCGCGTACCCGTCGGCCACGATGCAGTCCACGATCCACTGCTGCGCCTCGGTGAGGTCGTCGGCAGATCCGATTACCACGTCGTTCCACGGGGTGTCGCCGCGCATCTCCCATAGCCGGCATGAAGCCATGAGGAACGGGGCCACCCCGTATTCGTCACGGAACCTCAGCAGCTCGGCGAACTCGGATTCGGCCCGACCGTCCTGCATGCGTACGAACACGCGGCGCCTTTCCAAGGCGGCGGTCATGCTCATGATGACCGGATTATTGGAGGCGATGATGAAGGTGGCCTTGTTCCTGAAACTGACCGCGTTCTCCTGCACTCGCCGGGCAACCAACGTGTCGCCTGTGCCGATCTTCTTCAGCAGCGTGGCCTGCTCCAAAGTGATGGTGTCCGCATCCTCGTCGTACGCCCACAGTGCGCCGATCAGCTTCAGGGTCTCCTGATCCGTGGAGAAGTTGCCGTTGCCGTTGCGTCCACCCAGCAGGGTCTTCGACGTGACGGCCGCCGCGAGTTTCGGGAAGGTGCGATGCAGCGTATCGAGCAGAATGCCCTTGCCGTTGCCGCCGCTGCCGTATAGCACGTAAAACAGATGCTTGTACGGTTCCAGCAGCGGCGTGGCGAACATGCGCCCCAGATTCTCGGCGCTGTGGCCGTCCGCCGTGACGAAGCGAAGGAACTCACCGGCCTTGGCGACCAGATCGTCGCAATAGTCCACGTCCATGCTGATCTCGAAGGGGTTGGCGAACAGCGGATTCTCGGGAAGTATGCGACGCACGCGCCCGTCGATGCGGTAGAACGCCATGTTGCGGAATTTCACCCCGTGGCGGACGCGCTGATCCAGTTTCGCGCATTCGACGCGGAGCTGCACGTTCCACGGCAGATACACCTGCGTGCGGCCCGTCACGTGGTACTCGTCCTCTAGGGATCCGATGGCATGCCAGGAATCCAGAAGCTGGTTTGCCCCGGTCAGATCCACGTCCCTGACATACAGGGTTCGCCCATCCTCGCCGAGCAGCATGGAACCGTTGCGGAAATCCCACAACGCCTTCGCATACCCGTCGTCGAAGTATGGCCGGTTCTTGTTCATCTCGTTGCGTGGCACATCGACGCTGCGGCCGAGACGGTCGTAGAACGTATGCCGCCATGCGTCCGACGAGACGCGCATGCCCATGAGCACGGTCTGCACGTTGCTCGGCCCGTCCGGGATGATCGAGCACTGGTGCCTGAACGGTGCGTTCATCCTTATCGCCTCATTTCTCACTCGTCGAAGTCTTGCCGTAGGTCTCTTGTGCCCGCCGCGTCTGTCGCATGCGTGGAGGCCGCTTGGGTACGGCTCGGGCTGTTCGTCTAGAACTCGGGTTCCTCGCCGATGATGTCGCGGACGGTTTGTTCGGGGATGCCGAGGAAACCGGCGATCTCCGCCGCGTTGCGTCCGGTGGCGGCGAGCTGTTGGATCTGTATGGCGTTCACCTGCGGTTGCTGGAACGTGGGCTGTTGTGCTACCGGTCGCTGTGCCAACTGGGTTGCCGGCGTGGCGGTCTGCTGGGGCGTGGCGTTCATGGCTTGGGCGACCTGTGTCTGGTTGGGCACGATCTCGTAGCTGTAGAGCTTGGGCGGGTTCCAGCCGCGCTTCTTGGCTTCGCCGTTGGCGGTGTAGGTGGCGGTGAACCCGTCGCCGACGTGCGGGAAGTCGCGGCCGACGATGCGTGATGCCTGACGAAGCGTGCCGAGGTTCTTGCCTTTGACGTAGACGGCGCGCACGCCGTCGTCGCCGGGGATGGTGTTGTCGCGCAGGTTGGTGGCGACGTGGATGACGACCTGCATCATGGGCTGGCCGTTGTCGAACCATTTCGGTTCCTGCGTGTCCATGTCCCTTTGCTGCTGCGCCTCGATGCTTTCGACGGTGCCTGTCACGGATGTGCCGATGGGATCCTCTCGTTGGAAGAACGACGGGGTGCCGCCGGCCATGACCTGCGCGAGCGTGGGCAGGGTGACCGTCTGCTGGGTGTTGACGTTGGATTGGTTGGGTTGTGCGAACATGGTGCTGCTCCTTGGTTATTTGGTTGACTGTTGACTGGTGGATTGCTGGTTGGGTTGGTAGGTGGGTTGCAGCAGCGGGATGAGCCGTTGCCATGTGTCGGGCACCTGTACGGTGTCGGGCTTGCGCAGTTCGGGGATTGTGCGGTTCCGGTCGTCGGGCCATGAGCCGCAGTCGAAGCAGTGCGTGGCCGATGCCGGCAGGAGCCGGATCCACGCGTCGCGCATCTCGGTGCCGTCCGTCTGTTCGATCAGATCCAGGAACGTGACCAGAAGCTGGGCGCGTGCCAGCGCCCACAGGCCGGGCCGTTCGTCGAAGCGCATCTCCACGGGCAGGGCGTCGTTGAGGCTGATGCCGTTGCGCGGCAGGAAGAAGATGCAGTTGCGTTCCACCTGCTCGCCTGCGTTCCTCAATCCGATGCCGTAGAGGCTGGCCTGCACCATGTAGGTCTGGGAGGGGCCGTGGGCCTTCACGTCCTTGAGAGTGGTCGCGCCCACGATCTTCCAGTCCACCGTGCTGGCCGACCTCCGGTCGTACAGGTCGATAGAGCCCCTGACCTCGTAGCCGTCCGTGATGCCGTGGAGCGAGCCGACCGTGACCCGCATCTCCGTCTCGTATGGGCGGTTTCTCACGTTCTCGTCGAATCCGTGCGGGTTCAGGTCGGAGAACATGCGCTCGAAATGCTCGTGCACGCATGTGCCGATGAACGGCAGCCATGCCACGCCCTTGCGTTTCGGCCATCCGGCCAGCTTCGCGGCCAGACAATGCAGACAGTCCGTGCCCAGCTCGCTGGGGCCGATGGCCTTCTGCCGTTCGCGTGGCGCGTTCGCGATGCTCGACTCGATGATCTCCCTGATCTGCGGCCACAGTGTCGGTTCCACGCGCAGCTCCTCATACGGCGAGGCCTGCGGTTCGACAGCCGGCTTCGGCGGTGTCGCCGTCGCCGGATCCGTGTTTGAGGCGGTGGCGAGCACGGCCATCACATCGACGGCGCTCATTTGACCACCACCGAAGCCTTGTCGCGACGCATCAGGTCGGCGAGCGCGTCCTCGCCCAATGCGCGGCGGGCGGCCGACACGTCCGGCGCGACTTTGTACAGCTTCGGGTTGCTGGCCGCCGGATAGGCCTGCGCGAACCGTTTCGCGTCCAGCCGCTGGCTGCCGGCCTTGACCTGCACCTTCAGATCGCCAGCCTCGTACGAGCCGACGGGCCAGTTCTCAAGGATCTGCGTCTTGAGCCGGTCGATTTCGTCCTGCGCCCGTTTGATGTCCACCTGAAGGGACGCGATGCGCGCGGCCTGAGCCTGCAACGTCTCCCACTTCACCTCGCCGTCAGGGTTTCCGGCGGTCGTCGCGTTATCGTTCATGGTCGTTTCCTTTCCTCGACTTTGATGGGAATCACCCCGACCGTGTGGCCGGGCTTGTCCTTGCCGTGCCGGCGTCCCGTCTCATAGGCGGCGTCCGCGCTCGCCGGCTTGGAGAGCACGCCGCATGTGCGGCATCGCGGCAGGTATCTGCGGATCAGCATGTCGCCGCCTCCGCGTCTGGGCCGAGCGGGAGCCCGTCATTAAGCATGAGCGCGAACGATTCCAAGGTCATAAGTACGAGCTGTCTGGCCTGACCGTCTCGGGAGTCGATGCCGATGCCGGGACGCTTCTGGACGACCACGCCGATCAGCGCGTCATCATTGCCCCGCTCGATCTCCGCTTCCCGCAGGTGCTGGGAGACGTTCATCTGGGCGGTGTTCTTGCATTCGACGACCACCCGGTGGCCGAGGAAGCGCACGCCCGCGATGTCGCCGCGATCCTTGGATCCTGTAAGGTGCCGGCGTTCGATCCGATCGTCATCCAGCGCCCAACGCAGGTAGTCCACCGTCCGCGACTCCATCGCCGCGCCTGCGCGCCGGGCCGTCTTAAGACTTCTGGGCATTGTCGCCCTCCTTTCGTTTGAGGCGTTGCTGGTATTCCTTCATCTGTCGCAGTCGTTTCTCCCGGTTGCGGTAATAGTGGTCGCGCGCATAGGCGCGGTCTCTGTCCCTCTCCCATGGATCCTCACGCCGTTGGCGTTGGTAGTCGCGGTTGTATGTACGCCGTTCCTCGTCGGTCATCGGCTGGGATCGTGGACGACGTTTGCGACGTGCTGACCTTTTCGGCGGAATGCGGCCTGCTCGGCATTGTCTGACGAACAGCAGGCTGTCTAGGTTGAGAATGTCGTTCATTCGCCTCTCACCTCGCTGGTGGACTGGTAGACGTGGGTGCGGAAGTATTCGAGAATCGTTTCCTTCGGGTAGAGCACCGACCGACCGACCTTGACGAATTTCGGGCCAATGCCCATCGACCGCCAGTAGCCCAACGTGCCTTCGGAGATCCCAGTGGCGGCCACGTCCTTGGTGGTGTTCATCGGTTTGAGCGTGTCCTGCAACGAATCGAACAACTCAGGTTCGGTCATCTGTTCGCACATGATGGCCCCTAGAAGTCGATCGGCGTGATCTCATCGTGCTCGTGCACCGAACGTTCGCCCACGTCATCGCCATCGGGAAGGTCCAGCAGCCGGGCGCCGGTGTTCACGAGCACATCGCCGTACAGGCTGAGCACCATGCCGACGAAGCCGATCTCCAGTTCGTGCGCATGGATGTTTCCCTCAATGGATCCCATGCCGGGCGCAAGCGTGACCGAGCCGAACGACCGAGGCTTCTCGCCGCTGCGGCGTGCGGTGACTTCCGCCACATACGGCCGGCGGTCACCTGTAGCCGTGTTGAGTAGAGGCAGGAACCGGCTGATTGCGGCTCGCTTCCTTCTGATGGTCTCTTCTCCGAGAATCGGATCGTCCTTCATTCTTTCTTCCTTTCCTTGGGGTCTATTTGCCGGGATACTTGGGCAGAAGACGCAGATGCGACTTGGGTGGGACGAATTCCGCCGGGTCGCGTCCGGTGATCAGGCAGATCGCGTAAATCTCGGGGAACGAGAACGGGGATCGCCCGTGCCGTTTCGCGCTGAACGTGCTGTATGGCATGCGCATGCGGCGTGCCATGTCCGAGTACTTGTAGCCGTCTTCCTTCAATAACCGGGACACCGTTGCCCCGATCCATCTGTCCGCCATGGACTGTTTGTTGGTCATGTGGCTAATGCTATTTGCTTTCCAGAGAACCTGCAACCCGAAAATGACTTGATATGACTAATTGCGTTAGTAGAAATACATGCTATAGTGGTGGCATGGCTAATGAAATCGACACTAGAGCGCAACTGTTCGCCAAGTACCTCGGCGCCGAGCTCAAAGGCGCCATTCGCTCCCGCGGCTTCTCGCAGGCACAGATCGCCGACCAGCTCGGACATGCCAGGTCATCCATGGCGAACTGGCTGAACGCCAAACCCTCCATCCCCATGGAGGTCGCCGAGAAGGTCTGTCTGTGCATCGGCGTCGAACTAAGGGTCATCGTGTCCCGCGCGCACGAACGCGTCAACGACGAGATGGGAGTATACGAGACTGAATTCAGAAACAAGCAACACACCACGTTGGAGCAGCTGACCCGCATTGCCCTGCTCAACCAGCAGCAACAGCAGCAGTACGGGTACACCACCGCCGCCTACCGCGACAGCGACAAATACAGAGAGATGGAAACACCGACAGACTGACCAGAAGTGAAGGGTACAGCTTGAAGAACACCTACAGCGATCTGCTACTGGTGGCCCGCAACATGGGCCTGCAAGTGGTGGAGGGAACAATCAACGACGACCACCTAGGGCGCTACGACCACCTGAAGCATCGCATCACCATCGACGGGAGGCTGAACGACAACCAGAAACGAGTCGCACTACTGCATGAGATCATCCACGCGGAGCATTTCAATGCCGGAATGAACCTGTGGATGCCCGCCAAGAACGAAGAGAGTCTGACCGTCAAGGAGACGGCCGAGCGCATCGTGGATCTCCGGGATTACGCACAGGCCGAGCAGGTCTACGGACCCGACCCCTGCATGATCGCCAACGAACTCTGCGTGACAAGAGCCGTCATCGTAGAGATCCAGCGAATCCTCGAAGCCAACCCATGGAAATGCCGCCTTGTACCCCACTACTAACGAAAGGAGATGAACGACAATGGCACGCGTATTCATTGATGACATGTGGCTGAAGAGCGACGACGAAGGCAAGCCTCCCAGCACGGCCGCCAAGCGTTCCCTAGCGAATGCAAGGGATCCACTGACTGCGCGCGTTCCCAAGAAATGGCGCACCGCCAGATATGGAATCGGCAGCAGATGGCGTGTTCGTTGGTATGCGACCTTGCCAGACGGCACCAAACAGGCCAAGACCAAACGATTTGAGAAGCTGTCGGAAGCCGAAGAATTCCAAGCGGCCTTGGAAGACGATGTGCGAAGTGGCCGATACATTGATCCCAATGCCGATTTACGCCTTTTCGGAGACGTTGCCGATGAGTGGATTCAGACAAAACTTGATGTCAAACCGGGGACACTCGGCAGGTACAAGCGAGAGATTCGCGTATATCTCAAGCCTACATGGGGCGGTAAAACTTTGCGCGAAATCAGCCTCAAGGATATCCAGAAATGGGTGAACGACCTGACCACCGGCGACTATAAGGCCGAACTGCCGCTCGATAAAGAAGGCGACATGCGTAAGCCAAAGCCGTTGAGCGCTCGATCCATCAGAAACATCGTGAAGGTGGTCATGGTCGCCGTATTCGATTACGCCATCAAGAACAAGTGGATTCGTGAAAACCCCGCCCGCGAGGTAATCACTCCAAGAATCGTGAGTAAAAACGATGACATGGTGTTTCTTACCATCCCCGAGGTGGAGATGCTTGCCGATCGCGCCTCTAAAAAAGGGCGCGATGTTGACGGTCTGCTAGTTAGGTTCCAAGCGTATGTAGGCACTCGCATCAATGAGGCACTGGCCTTGCAGGTGCAAGATCTCAATCTCGAAAAGGGCACGGCTCGTATTCGTCGTACATGGGCAGACGACGGAACCGGCAAGATGAAACTAGGAATTCCTAAGAACGGCGAGGCTCGTACCGTCGCGCTCCCGGACTTCCTGATTCCGTTACTCAAGGAGCAGGTACATGATTGCGACAAAACCGACTTCGTGTTCCGCGCAGCACGAGGTGGCCCCATATGGGATCATTCATGGCGCACTCGCATCTGGTATCAAATCATCAAAGACGCCGGTATGGAGGATGAAGGCGTGACCATTCACTCACTGCGCCACACGTACGCGAGCATTGCCATAGCTAACGGTGCCGACGTCAAAACACTGCAAAAACAGCTTGGACATGCCACAGCAAGCATCACGCTTGACACCTATGCAGCTTTATGGCCCGAACGACTCAACGAAATCGCTTCCGCCGTAGACAAAGCACGATTGAAAGGAATCGAGAAGGCCAAAGAGGAAGCAAAGAAGAAAGAAGCTGAGGCCAAGAAAAGAAGCAAGGGCCAGAGCAAGCCAGAAGAGTTCGGACAGGCGGCCTGATTACAAAGAGGTCTTGAAGGGGGAACTTCAAGACCTCTTTGATTATTGCTTCGCCTTGCACCGAAACGCTGTAACGGATATGACGCAGATGGACGCCCCACCGTCTTCTTCCACTTCCCCTTCCAATGCCCCGTTACCCCGTTACAGCGTCACGGGGATGAACCAAATGAAATAGGAGAAGGAAAAACGCCGCGTAACGCATTGCCCACAACCCGTTACTCTCAGCATTCCGAAATATCTAGTAGCTCCAGCGGCTACTGCAACTTGCGTTAAAACTGCAACGCATCGAAAATGATATTGTTGCCGTTTACTCGATCGCACGAGTGACAACCGAAGACTTGAGACCGCAACGGCCTCCACCAGCCCCCACGGCTTTCCTCCTTTCTCCGTGGGGGTTCATCTTATACGCCACCTCTATCGGGAGACCCCATGGCCAAGCCACGCGGCAACCCACGGTACGCCAACGGCGCTCGCAGACGGGCCGTGCGCAGACGGGTATTGGCCGCCTACGATACGTGCCATATCTGCGGCAGGCCCGTTGACAAAACGTTGCCCGCGCGGGATCCGTGGAGTGCGGAAGTGGACGAGCTGCTGCCGGTGTCGAAGGGCGGAAGTCCGTACGAGTTCGCGAACTGCAAGCTGTCGCATCGTGCGTGCAACGAGCTGAGAAGCAACAAGAGCATCGAATGGGCCAGACAAGCTGTCCGAGGAGAGAATGGCGTCAAGGCGACTTCGGTGCCGTTCCGCACCTCGACATGGTGAACATCGCCGTTCGGCACCGTGGGGAGGGTATCCTACCGGCCGCCTCCGGGCGCACCCCTGTGTCATAGCGCCGCTCTCTCCCCGATTTTTTCCAAACAGACCTATCGCATTATGCTTGAACCGTCTGCTTCTCTACTCGCCCCTATAGGAGCTTGGTGTGAGAAGCAACAGCGGGGACCTTGCGCGACCAGCCATAGGGCTGGAGATAAGTCGAGTGGTATCCCCGCTTTTTCTGTGCCTATCGGAGGTATCTCATGGACGAGTACCTGACCTTGTTGCGTCGTACGTTGAAGCGGCTTGAGCAGGCGGTGTTTGATTTGGATACGCCGCCGCGTGATCTGGCGGCGTTGTCGCGTCGTTTGCTTGAGGTGAGTCGGGAGATCGAGCGTTTGGAGGGCAAGGACGGGGTTTCTGGTCCGTCGGTTGCGGTGGAGGTCGAGGATGACGGGTTCGACGAGGAGGCTGTCTGACGTAGCCCGGCACGTGGTGCTGCCGCGTGGCATCGTTTCGACGGGTTGGCCGCGGGTGAAGGCGCAGGCCCGGTTGTGCGGCATCGAGTATGACGATTGGCAGGATGGTCTTGGCCGGTGCATGTTGGGCAAGAAGGCGGACGGCCTGTATGCGGCGGGTATCGGCGGCGTGGTCATCAGCATTTGCCGTCAGGTGGGTAAGACGTTCACGATCGGCACGATGATCGTGATGCTGTGCATCCTCAGCAAGTATCCGCTCAAGGTCCTGTGGACGGCGCATCGCAGCCGCACGTCGGATGAGACGTTCAAGTTCATGTGCTCGCTGGTCAGGAAGCCGGCGATAGCCCGGTACGTGGATGGCGAGCCGAGGCGGGCGAACGGGCAGCAGGAGATCGCGTTCACGAACGGTTCTCGTGTGTTGTTCGGTGCGCGTGAGAACGGGTTCGGTCGTGGTTTCGACAACGTGGACGTCGAGGTGTTCGACGAGGCGCAGATATTGGGCGAGCGCGCGTTGGACGACATGATCCCCGCCACGAACGCCGCACGGAACCCGTTGATCATCTACATGGGCACGCCGCCCAAGCCAAGCGATCCGAGCGAGGTGTTCTCGGGGCGTCGGCGTGACGCGTTGCATGGGGACAGTGACGACACGTTGTATGTGGAGTTCAGCGCCGACCGTGACGCTGATCCCGAGGACCGCGGCCAATGGCGGAAGGCGAACCCCTCGTATCCGGCGCGTACGTCGGAGTCGGCGATCCTGCGCATGAGGAAGAACCTCGGCGAGGACAGCTTCCGGCGCGAGGGCTTGGGCATCTGGGACGAGACCAACACGGTGAGCGTCATCGACCCCGAACTCTGGAAGAACGGCGAAGTGAGCGAGCGCATGGATGGCGGTGTGACGTCGTTCGGATTGGACATGCCGCCCGACCGCAGTGCGCTGGCGATCGGCGCGTGCATGAAGTATGCGGACGGTTCGGCCCATGTGGAGCTGGCGGAGTACCGGGACACGCATCGCGATGGCGTGGCGTGGGCGGCGGACTGGATCAAGGCGCGGTGGTCGCGTACGGCGTGCGTGGCGATCGACGCGCAGTCGCCGGCCATGGTGCTGCTGCCCGAGTTGAAGGCGCGGCGCGTGCCGGTGAAGGTCGTGACCGCCAACGAGATGGGCCAGGCGTGCGGGCGCATGCTCGACCTGATCCAGGCCGGCATGCTGCGTCATCTGCCCGACGCGGACCAGCCCCAGCTGGCGAAGGCGATGGCGAACGTGACCACACGGCCGATCGGGCGCAGCGGCGCGTTCGGGTGGAACAAGACCGGCAATGACATCGACATCAGTCCCCTGATGGCCGTGACCGTCGCCACGCAGGGCGCGTGGACGACACGACGCAAGCCGGGACGCAGGCAAAAAGTAATGAGATAGCGAGGTGGCTTATGGCTGACGAGGGCATCTTCTCCAGCGCGTTGAAGCGCCCGCTCGACATCACCTCGTTCGGCGCCACCCGCATCGCCGGCGTCGCCGACGACGACATGCCCCTTATCAGGACGTTGATGAAGGTGTGGCGGCAGCGGTATCCGAGGAACCTGATCCGTACCGGCTATTACGGGGCGAAGGAGGGGTTCAAGGACTTCGGCATCAGTATTCCGGATCGTATCAAGGCGAACGTGAGCGCGTGCATCGGCTGGCCCGCCAAGGCCGTCCGCTCGTTGGCCGACCTGACCGTGTTCGACGGATGGACCTACCCCAACGGCGAAGACCCCTATGGGCTTGACGAGCTGACCGACATGAACGCCCTCCAGTTGGCGGTACCGCAGACCGTGGTGTCCGCGTATACGCATGGGTGCGCGTTCCTCACCCTCACCAGTGACCCCGACACGGGCGATCTGCTGGTGACGCCGCGTTCGGCGGAATGGTCCGCCGCCCTCTGGGACGGCCGGCGCAACCGGCTGGCCGCCGCGTTGACGATCAACGACGCGACCTCGAAGGGGCGTGTCACCGCGTTCAACGTGTTCCTTCCCGGCGTGGTCTATCAGGTCACCAGAGACGGTTATGGCGGTTGGACGGCGGAACGGTACGAGACCTTCTGGCCTGAGCCGACGGTGGTGCCGTTGGTCAGCGACCCGCAATTGTCGAAGCCGTTGGGCTGTTCGCGGATCACGCGGCCGGTGATGGCGTTGACCGACATGGGCTTCCGGACACTGGTGCGCATGGAGGCCAGCGCGGAGTTCTACGCGGTGCCGAAGCTGTGGTTCCTCGGCATGGACGAGGACGCATTCAGCGCCGACACGTGGAGCAGCCTCGTGAGCTCGATCAATGCGATCAGCAAGGACGAGGACGGGGATTCGCCGTCGTTGCAGCAGATCAGTCAGGCGTCGATGCAACCCCATTCGGACATGTTGAAGACCATCGCTCTGGTGGTCGCGTCGGACACGGACCTGCCCGTGGATTCGCTCGGCATCACCTTGGACAACCCCAGTTCGGCGGAGGCGATGGCCGCGGCCGAACGCAAACTCACCCGCCGCGCCGACCGGCAGAACCGCCTCTTCGGCATGCAGCTGACCAGACTGGCCCGCATGGCCGTATGCCTCAGGGACGGGCTCACGGAGCCGCCGGACGAGCTGAAACAGGTGCGACCGGTGTGGGCGCCGACGCGGGAGATCAGCGACGGGGCGCGGGCGGACGCGTACGTGAAGATCAGCCAGGTCAACCAATCCTACGCGACCAGCGAGGTCGGGCTGCGCCGTCTCGGCTTGGACGGCGACGAGATCCGCTCACTGCTCTCGCAGCAGTCGCGCGACCGTGGACGGGACGCGCTGGACATGATCCTAAGGAGCGCCAATGCCGGTGACGACCAAGGATCTCAACCAACTGAGGACGAGCCAACAGGAGGCGGTCAGGCTCGCGAGGCTTGACCTCGGCGAACTGTGGTGGGACATCGCCGGGCTGCCGGCCGCCAAGCAGCGGGACATACTGCTTGACCTTGTGCCGGCGATCATCGGCAAGTACTCGGACATGTCCAGCACCGCCGCGGCCGACTGGTACGAGCACGTGTACGCCAGGCACTTCGACGACGCGTTCACCGCCGAGGTCGAGAACCCGAACAGGGACGAGGCCGTCAGGAAGCTCATCCGCTGGAAGGCCGGCGTCCTGTGGGACGATCCCGGCAAGGGGAAGAAGGCGAATCCGGACGAGCTGCTGCGCTACCTGAACAACCTCATGGACCGGGAGATACGCAACCCCGGCCGGCAGACCATCAGAAGCAACGCGCGACGCGACCCGCACAGGCCCCGATACGCGAGGGTGCCGAACGGCCGGCAGCCGTGCGCGTTCTGCATCATGCTCGCGTCGCGCGGCTACATCTACGCCAGCCAGGACACGGCCGACTTCGGCACGAGCTTCCACGGCGGCAACTGCCGGTGCGAGATCGTCCCCGAATGGGGCAAGGGCAGCAACCGAATCGAAGGCTATGATCCGGACGAATACCTGAACATCTACGAGACCGCGCGGCGCGCGCTGGAGACGGGCGTCATGCCCGCCGACCTCAAGGCCGGGCTCGCGAACATCGCACCCTACCGGGAGCCGAAACGCGGGCAAAGCGTGTACGGGCCGTATGACCCGAACAACGTGAACTCGCTCGCGTACCTCATGCGTCACATGCACCCCGACAAGGTGGGTCAGGGCCACAAGCTTCTCGACCCCGGCAGGCGCAAGGGCGGGCCGGGCGAGAAGATCCGCGCCCTGAAGACCATGACGCCCCGCGCCACGTTCAGGGAGATCACGCACGACGAGGTGAACCCCCTATGGGACATGTGGATCAGGAAGAAGCTCGACAACGGGTATCGGCCGGACTTCTCGAAGAACCCATGGGGCATCAACTGCCAGCGCGTCGTACAGGCGGCGGAACTACGCCTCAGGGGCTACGACGTGCAGGCCGTAGGCAACCACAAGAAATCCTCGGACGGCTACTACTGGAACATCGCCGACATGTGGGTGGACGAGAACGGCAACCACCGCAAGTTCACCCGGAAGGAGTCGAACAACGCGACGATCCGGGCCATGCGCGAATACCCGCCCGGCAGCCGCTTCTTCGTCGCCGGCCCATGGAAGAACGGCAACGCGCACATCTGGAACGCCGAAGTCGTCCAAATGCCCAGCGGCTGGAAATCCGTGCGCATGTACGACTACCAACCCGGCGACTACACGAAATACGGATACCAGAACGGACGGAGCCCGGACTACTATCCCGACGACATCAAGGAAGGCCAGCTCAGGTTCCTGCGCGTGGACGACATGGAACCCACCGACAGCCTCCTCGAAGGCGGCCGGCCGAGCTTCACCGACGCGCCCGCCTACGCGAAACCATGGGTCGGCGATCCCGACACCGTGCGAAGCTGGAGCGAGTGGAAACTCCAACGAACCCACCGCGACGACACCTCGTGGCGGCGGCATCAGGACGAGTACGACAAATGGGCCGAATCCACGCCACCAAGTCAAGGAGGACAAGCATGAGCGATAAAGTCACCAGCTACCATCAGGCACGTCTCATCGTCGAGCAGATCGAGCACGGCATGCCCACGGACCCCGAGGGCGGCGAGGACGATGAATACTACGCCGTCCCCATGGCCCCTGACTTCGTTCAGGCCGATGATTGCGCGTGGTTCGTCAACAAGAAGACAGGTAAGGCCGAACGTCTGTTCAGCGCGCCTTTCGCCCCCGCAGGCCTCGGCAACATGTATTACCGCGACTTCAAATCAGTCAGAGATGATGCCGTGGATAATGGTGAATAGTCCGATTTAGTCTTTGATTGGAGGGCATGATGGACGTTTCCCGAAACGGTGTCGGCAACCATGTCGAGGGAGAAAAAGGCGTTGAGAGGATTCATGTCGTCGGGCATGATGAAGACGGTCCCATCTTGAGCATCCCCGATCACTTCGTGTACAAGCCGAAGCATGCAGAGAACGGGACGTTGATTCTCCCCGCCGCATGGGCCGACTGATGACACAGACTTGGAGAATATGATGACAAGGAATCTCACGGCACCTTTCGAGTAGGTAACAATCACCTACCTGAAAGGAAATGCCATGTCACGTACATGGAAGGATCGCCCGTATCGGGTGATGCAGAACGAAGCCGCCAAGGCCGGTTGCCTGCGCCCACCCTACTACAGCCGCCACAAGCCGGCACCGCTCGTGCCCGACGTGAAGACCTATGCCTACGTAACCGGCCGTGACGTCCATATCCCCGCACGACGGTTCACGATCTGTCACTTGGCCGAGGACTGGGATACCGATTACGGTTCCCGCCGAGCCATACGCGACGCCCTGAAGGCAGCCATACGTGATGCCAACAGCGGCATCGATATGCGCGACTGGGATCATCCCATCGCCTACCAGCGTCGCCGACGTTGGATCGGCTGAACAACCGAACACATATTTCAAGCCATCACGGATTCGTCCGTGGTGGCTTTTCTTATGCCCGGATTCGGGCGGAAGGAGGCCGTATGGCCGAAGAAGAAGACGCCCCGAACACCGGAGAACAGAATGGTTCGCCGCCGGAGAACATCGACTGGAAGGCACGCTACGAGGCCGAGGCCGAACGGGCGAAGAGCTGGCGTGGCAAGGCCGAGGCGAACAAGAGCGCGGCGGACGAGCTGGCCGCGTTGAAGGAATCCAGTCTCACGGAGACGCAGAAGCTTCAGGCCCGCGCCGAACGCGCCGAGAGGGAACTCAACGACCTGAAGACCGCCCAGCAGCGTCTCGCATGGCGTGACGAGGCAGCCAGGAAGACCGGCGTGCCGGTGGATCTGCTGCGCGGCGACACGGCCGAGGAGATCAACGCACACGCGCAGGCCATCAAGTCGTATCTGGCCGCGCAGGCGAAGCCGTCTGCGGCGAAGGTCGCGGACCCGGCCGGCACGCCGCAGGCCCAGCCGAATCCGAACGCGGGACTGCTCAGACAGCTGTTCAGCACCAAGTAAACGTTCAACCCTTTAGAGGAAGGTTTTTATGGTTTTGCAGACCAATCAGGTGACGCTGCCCACGTCCGTGAGTCTCGCGGTGGTGGGCAAGGCGCACGACACCAGCACGATCGCCACCCTGAGCCCGGCGGACAGGCTCGGGTTCATGGACGACAAGTACAACGTGTTCACCGGCAAGGCGCGCGCCGAGGTCGTGGCCGAGGGCGCGAAGAAAAGCGGCTACGAGCAGCCAATCACCCCGAAGGAAGGCAAGCGGTTCACGGTGCAGTGCACCACGCGCGTCTCCAAGCAGCTGCAGTGGGCGGACGAGGACAACCAGCTGCAGATCCTCGACGCGATCCAGGCCGACCAGGCCGCGGCGTTGGGCGAGGCGTTGGACTACGTGATCTACCACGCGGTCAACCCTGCGTCAGGCGACAAACTCACCGGCTATGAGGCGCTGTCCGCCACGGGCGTGCAGGTGACCGCCACCGACGACCAGCTCGCCAACCTCGACCTGCTCACCGACAGGCTGCTGCGCGCGAACATCACCGGCGTCGCCCTGTCCCGCACATTGGCGAACGAGCTTCGCAAGCTGCGCGTGTCCAACACGGGCGGGCGCCTGTTCCCGGAGATCCCGTTGAGCCTGAACACGGGCACCTTGGACGGGATCAAGGCCAGCACGAGCGTGACCGTCGAGGGCGAGTACGCCACGGACGCGACGAACGTGCTCGCGTTCATGGGTGACTTCAGCACGATCAAATGGCGTCTGGTGCGTCCGATCACGGCCGAGGTCATCCCGTACGGCGACCCGGACAACACCGGCGTGGACTTGGCCGGCAGCAACCAGATCGCCTACAGGAGCGAGGCCGTGTTCTCCTACGCGATCATCGACCCGACATCCATCGCCGTGCTCAAGACCGCCGGCGCCAAGACCACTCGGGCGGTGAAGCGATGAGCGTCACCCCCGTAAAGACCCTCGTAGTCCACACCGGCGAGGGCGGCGTGCCCGTGCTGGCCGAGCCCGTGCGCTTGGTGAACCCGGACGGGACGCCGTTCACCGGCGCGGGTGCCGTGGTGACCGTGGAGACGCTGGGCGGGGCATCCGCCATCGGCAAGGCGGTGATGAAGGCATCGACCGGCGCCGTGGCGCGTACCGCGATCGGGGCGGGCACGTCCAGCTTCAGCGGTGCGTACGGCGACCTGACCGGCAAGCCGTCCATCCCCACGATGCCGACGGCTTCCACGTTGTCCGGGGCGACCACGGTCGGCAAGGCCGTGATGGCCGCCGTGGACACTGCTGCGGCGCGCAGGGCCATCGGGGCGGGCACGTCCAGCTTCTCCGGCAGCTACACTGACCTGACGAACAAGCCGTCCATCCCGGTAGCCGCCACGTGGGCGAATCTGGGCGGCAAGCCCGCCACGGCCGCCGCCATCACGGATCCGGCCGCCGACGCGACCGCCGCGACGCTGGGAACGACGATCAAGGCGATGCTCGCGACGATGCGTACATGGGGGCTGATCGCCAAGTGATCGATGACGCGTTCCGGCCGTTCGCCACCTACAGGGACGTGGAGCGACGCTGGCACGCATTGACCGAGGCGGAGCGCGAGACCGCGACCGTGCTGCTGGAGGACGCCACGCAGATCATCATGGACACGTGCCCCAAGTGGTCGCAGGCGTCCGAACGCACGCTCGCGTCGATCGCGTGCGCGATGGTCATCCGCAAGATGAGCGTGGGCGACGAACGGTTGGGCGTGACGAACGCGCAGCAGACCGCCGGCAGCTTCAGCGAATCCTTCACCTACAGCAATCCCATGGGCGACCTCTACCTGACAAGAGCGGAGAAGGCCCGATTGGGGCGTGGCAGGGCGCGCGCGTTCCACCTCGACATGAGCGGAGGCGGCCCGTGAGAGGCGAGACCATCACCGTCATCCGCCGAGTCCAGTCCGGCGTGGACGAGGGCAACAACCCGGTCTACGAAGAACAGCGCGAAACGGTGCCCAATGTGCTCGTGGACTCGCCCGACGGCACGGACGCCAACGACTCGAACCGTCCAGACGGGATGCGCGTGGATGCAGTGTTCCGTTTCCCGCGCGACTACACGGGCGGTCCGCTCGATGGATGTCGGATTGTCCTGCGCGGCGACGAGACGCACCCGTATCACGTGGTCGGCCATCCGCTGCCGCTCAACGGCGGCATGCAGCCGACCAAGTGGAACATGAGCGTCGAAGCCACCTACACGGAAGGTTGAACCATGGCCAAGGTCAAAGTCCGGCTGCATAGCAGCGGCGTATTGGACGTGCTCAACAGCGACGGCGTGCGAGGCGACATCGAGCGTCGCACCGAGGCCGTCGCGGCCGCGGCGAACCGTATGCACAACGCGAAGGGGTACGTGGGCGACGTCATCAGGACGGATAGGCCCCACGGGGCGGTGAGAGCGGTCACACGGCATGCGAGACGGTCGAACGCGAAGCACAACACCCTGCTGAAATCGTTGGACGCCGGAAGGGACTAGCCGCCATGAACGTCGAAACCACGCTCGTCCAGTTCCTCAACCGGCAGCCCGAGCTTGCGGGCATCCCGGTCTCGACGGACGTGCCGGCGCGGCGGCCGGACCGGTTCGTGACGGTGGAGCGGACGGGCGGCGCGGAGACCCCGTTCACCGACCATCCCATGCTCGCCGTCCAATGCTGGGACACCAGCCGTGTCCAGGCGGCGTTCCTCGCCCAACGGGTGAAGACCGTGCTGGAACGCGCCGTGCGGATCCCGGCGGTGGCGAAGATCGCCATCGAATCCACGACGAACTATCCGCTGGACGGGGACACGCCCCGCTATCAGATCACCGCCGAACTGACGGTGCACAAACACATGTAAGGAGATTCCACTTATGGGCAAGCCCAATGCTCAGATGGTGTCGGTCGGCAAGCCCCACGGCGACGGCGGACGCTACGCGGGCGGCGCATGGTACGGCAAGGTAGGCGAGGCCACCCCGCCCACCGACGCCACCACCGCGCTGTCCGACAAGTTCCACGACCTCGGCTACCTGAGCGAGGATGGCGTGACGAACACCATCGACCGCGACAGCGAGGACATCAACGCGTTCGGCGGCGACCGCGTGCTGAGCGTGACGACGAGCCGTGCGGAGAGCTTCCAGTTCGGCATGTTGGAGACCACGCCCGAGACCTTGGCCGTCACCTACGGGCCCGGCAACGTCGAAATCAAGACCGTGGACGGCAAGGACCAGATCACGGTCAGACACAACAGCGCGGAGCCGCCCGAACTGGTGTACGTGTTCGAGTTCGCGATGACCGGCAACAGGGTCAAGCGCATCGTCGTGCCGGTCGGCAAGACGGGCGACGTGGACGACGTGACCTACGCGGACGGCGAGGCCATCACCTACACGCCCACCATCAACGCGTTCCCCGACGCCAACGGCAACACCGCCTACGAGTACATCGCCTACGTCACCGCCGATACTCCCGAGACCACCGGCGACGAGCCGACGGCGCTGACCGACGAGGAGACGCCCACCTTGGCGAAGGCAGCCGTCAAGGCCGCCACCCGCCGCAAGACCACGGCGAAGGCGACGTCGGCGAAGACCGCCTGACCCCGTTCGCTCCTTCAGTTCCCAGTCCGGTGGCGGTGCCGATGCCGTGTCCGCCGCCACCGGATCCACTCCAACCAAAGCAGTGACACGGCATGGCCAGGAAGGACACGGCAACCATGGCGATCATCATCAACGACTACCAGCCCAAGGGCGACGAGACGGTGGAGGTGCAGTTCCCCGGCTCGAAGACCCGCTACAAAGTCAAGAGCCCCGACGCGCTGACCATCGGCGACCTCAGGGCGATCACGAACGGCGACATCGACTGCTTCTACACGCTCTTCCCCGAGGAGGCGCACCCGCTGCTCGACCAGCTTCATCCCGAGCAGTTGAACGGGTTCATCACCGCGTGGACGGGCAGCCCAAAAGACTAGCCGCCGTCCAATGGCTCATCACCAACCACCGGGACGCGCTCGAATACGAGCTCATCCGATTGGGCCTGCGCCTCAGATGGCTCGGAGGCCCGCTGCTGTCGTGGCGTGACGTGTGGCTCATCGCAGCCAACGCGCCCGCCGGCAGCCGGCTCGCCAGCCTGCTGGACGAACGCAACGCGTGGACGCCGGCCGACTGGTGGCTGCGCAGCATCGAATACTCGCTGCGCTGGCTCGTGTGGGTCAAGACCAAGGACGGGCAACGCAACCGCGGCAAGCCGAAACCCACGCCCGCACCCGGCGACAGTCCGCCGAAACGCCATGACCCGGAGCTGACCGGCATGGGCAAACAGGAGCTGCGCGCCTACCTCAGGCGGCCGCGCGTGGCCTTCACATAACCGAACAGAGCACGCCTTTCAACGAAGAGAGGGGACGAAATGGCCACGTTGGCGACCGCATGGGTGAACATCGTCCCCACGTTGAAGGGCGCGCAGAACAGGATCGCCGCCGAACTCGGCGGCATCGACCTCAAGCCCGCCGGGCGGAAGCTCGGCGGCAACCTCTCGACCAGCCTCGTCAAGGCGTCCGGCAAGGGCTTCGCCACCATCGGCAAACTCGGCCTCGGCGCCCTGAGCACGATCGGCGGCGGCATCACCGCCCTCACCGCCAAGGGCGGGTTCGCCCGCGCCCTGAACATCGAGAACGCCCAAGCCAAACTCAAGGGCCTCGGCCACAGCGCCGAAACCATCACCGAGATCATGGCCAACGCCAACGCGGCCGTCAAGGGCACCGCGTACGGGCTCGACGAGGCCGCCACCGTCGCCGCCAGCGCCGTCGCCAGCGGCATCAAGCCGGGCGAACAGCTCACCAAGGTACTGAAGACCGTGGGCGACACCGCGCAGATCGCCGGCATGGGCTTCAGTGACGCGGGCGCGATCTTCACTTCCGTGATGGCGCGCGGCAAGCTTCAGGGCGATGACATGCTTCAGCTCACCTCGCGTGGCGTGCCCGTCCTCCAGGCGCTCTCCGACCAGTTGGGCGTCTCCACGCAGGACGTGTCCGACATGGTGTCGGAAGGCAAGATCGACTTCCAGACGTTCGCCACCGCCATGGACACCTACTTGGGCGGAGCCGCCTTGGCCGCCGGCGAGACCTTCAGCGGCGCATTGGCCAACGTCAAGGCCGCGCTCAGCCGCTTGGGCCAGAAGGCCGCGACCCCCGCGTTGAATGCCCTGCGGGATGTGTTCAACGTGCTCACGCCGGCCATCGACAAGGTGAACACCGCCATCCAGCCGCTCGCCGACCAGTTGGGCTCCAAGCTCGCCGGCGCGGTGCAGCGCGTCACCCCATGGATCCAGAAACTCGCCGACGGATTGGCGGACGGCAGCATCACCGTCAAGGACCTCGCCGAACAGGCCGGGCTCTTGGTGGGCGCGTTCGCCGGGTTCACCGTGATCGGCCAGTACACGCCGCAGATCCTCGACGCGTTCACCCTCGCCGGCGACGGCGCGGGCATGCTCGTCTCCACCGTCAAGGGCGACTTCGGCAAGCTCAAGGGCATCGCCGCCGACGCGGGCGGGATCTTCACCGACCTCGGCACCCGGTGGGGCAACGCCCTCGGATTGGTGGACGCGAACTTCGGCGGCATCTTCGGCATGATGTCCAACCGTGTCAGAAGCGGACTGGGCGACGTGGGCTCGACCCTCGTCGGCATGTTCGACAGCAAGGTCTACGTGCCCCTGCAACAGGGCGTCACCGGCATCGGCTCGAAACTCGCCGCACCGTTCCAAGCGCTGGCGGGACGCGTGGGAGGGTTCCTCTCACCGGTCACCAGCGCGTTCTCCACCGCGTTCCAAGGGTTCGGCTCGACGTTGGCCGGGCCGATACAGGCGGGGCTGCAAGGGATCGGGAGCATGTTCCTGAACTTCTTCAACCCGGCCAACTTCCTCAAGTACTTCGGCATCGCGGCCATCATCGGCGCGCTGGTCGTCGCGTTGGGCGCGTTGAACACCAGTCTCGGCGGACAGTTGCAGACCCACGTCACCGAGTTCCTGACCGTCACCCTGCCCGGGCACATCACCGAGTTCCAGAACTGGGTGGCCACCCAGCTGCCCGTGCTCATGCAATCCGGGCTGACATTGCTGACCTCGGTGCTGCAGGGCATCACCCAGAACCTGCCGCAGATCCTCACCGTCGCCGCCGGCATCCTCACCTCATTGGTGGACGGCATCGCCAACGCGCTGCCGACCCTGCTGCCGGTCGCGATGCAGATGATCGTCACCTTGGTGCAGGGTATCATCGACAACCTGCCCAGGATCATCGAGTCCGGGTTGAACCTGCTGGCGAAGTTCGTCGAAGGCATCCTCAACGCCCTGCCCCAACTCATCGCCGCGCTGCCACGGATCATCACCGGCTTCGTGGACGGGATCCTCGGCATGCTGCCGCGGATCCTGACCACGGGCGTGGACCTGCTGCTGAAGTTCATCACCGGCATCATCGACGCGATACCCCAACTCGTGGCCGCGTTGCCGCAGATCATCAGCGGGTTCATCAACGGCATCGGCCGGCACCTGCCGCAGATCATCGAGACCGGCCTCGTCCTGCTCGGCAAGCTCGTCGTCGGCATCATCCAGGCCATACCCCAACTCATCGGCGCGATCCCGCAGATCATCAGGGCGATCTGGGACGGGCTGACCAACGTGGACTGGGGCGGGCTCGGCCGCAACGTCATCGAAGGCATCAAGAACGGCCTGATGAACGCGGGCGGCGCGATCAAGGACGCCATCGTCGGCCTCGCCAAATCGGCATGGAACGCGGTCAAGAGCTTCTTCGGCATCGCAAGCCCGTCCAAGCTCATGCGAGACACCGTGGGCGTCATGGTCGGCCGGGGACTGGCCAACGGCATCATCGACACCACCAAGACCGTCAGCAAGGCCGCCGCCAGCCTCGCCGGGCAAGCTTACAGCGCGTTCGATCACGTGGCTGGGGACAATCCGTTCCGGCTGGAGGCGGATGCGGACGTGACCCGCACCACCCGCATCCACACCATCACCGACGACACCAGCCGACACGACACCAACACGAACGCCGGCAGCGCGCGCCCGTTGACGCGGGACGACATCATCACCGCCGTCACGGAGGCGCTGCAGGGCATGCCGGCCATGCGCTTGCTGCTCGACAGTGGGGTGATGGCCGGCGAGCTCGCGCCCGCCATCGACAAGGCGCTCGGCAACCGAAGGGCAAGGGGCTACTAGTGAACACCAACCGGATCCGCGGCCTCACACTCGACAAGAGCCGGCTGACCATCGACGGCAGACACCTCAGCGATCATGCCGTGTTCGCCATCGCCGGCGGCATCACCATCGGGGAATCCGCGCCCGTGACGGCCTTCCAATCGGCGCCCGGACGTTCCGGCGGCTGGGACACGACCCTGACCGACATGCACGGATACCCGGCCATGGAACGCCGCGAGATCACCATACAAGTCGCCGCTGCCGGCGACCCTTTGGAGATCGAGGAGGCCAAGACCCTGATCGGCGGCCACAACGGCCGACACGTCCGCATGGGAGGGCTGACAGGCCTCGGCGAATACCGGGGACGACTCGCGGTCGGCGCGTGGACAGACCGGCACGACGCCGCTGGAACCCTCCAGTGGAGCGTGTGCACGCTGACCTTGGACGCGGAACCCTACGCGTACGGGCCCGAACAGCGCATCGACATGCAATTGGACGGGAAGACCACGCATGCGCGGATCCTCGGCAACCGGCCCACGCCGCCCGTGTTCCACCAGCTGATCGACGAGAAGGTGGACGACGTGACACCAGTCGCCACCACCCACACCTTCACCGCCAACGACCGGACGGTGCACGTGGCGAACACGCTCACCGGCGCGGGACTCTGGGACGAGGCGCACCCGCTCGTCATCGACTGCGGGCAACGCCACGTCACATGGCAAGGCGAGGCGCGGGCGATCGCGATCGACGACGACTATCCCACCGTCCCGTCCGGCCACGCCACGTTCACCGGCACCATAGGCCCGAAAACGAACGTGAAAAAGTACACGCAGTACGTCACCTACACGCCGCGATGGCTCATCTAACGAACGGAGACAATCCATGCGTTTCGCGTGCTTCGACCGGTGGGACCAGCCGAAACCCGACCTGACCGGCATCACGTCCGCCACATGGACCAGCGGCGTGGACGGCACCCGCACCTTGGAGGTCACCGCCACCGGCGAAAGCGGCATCGGCAAGGGCGACCGGCTCGTGTTCACCGACCCACGCGGCCGACTGCAGGAAGTCATCGTCGTCTCGCCCGAGCACCGGCGCGAGGAGACCCGCATCATCACCAGCCTCGTATGCAAGGGCAGCGTCCAGGAACTCGACGACACGTTCATCGAAGACAAACGCAACCGCGGGGCCACGGCCGCGCAATGCCTCGCCAAGGCATTGGAAGGCACACGGTGGACGGTCGGCACCGTGGAAGGCGACGGCACCGCCGACCTGAGCTTCTACCACGTCAGCGTGCTCGAAGCCGTGGAATCCATCGCGGAGACCTTCGGCTTGGAGATCACCGCCGGCTACCTCATGGACGCCGCCCACACCCGCGTCACCGACCGGGCATTGAGCCTCGTCAAAACCCAAGGCGACCAGACCAGTCCCGCACCACGCCGGTTCGAGTACGAGCACGACCTCAAGGGCATCACGCGAACCGTGGACGCGACCGGGGTCAAGACCCGCCTCTACGGGTACGGCAAGGGACTGCCCGCCACCGACGAGGACGGCAACCAGACCGGCGGCTATGGGCGACGCATCGACTTCTCCAGCATCAACAGCGGCAAACCCTACGTCGAAGACTCGGCCGCAACAGCCGTGTGGGGGCTGCCCGGCCCGAGCGTGAGCACCATGGGTAAGAACCTCGTCGTGGGCGGCGGGTTCGAGAGGAAATACGGCGACGGATGGCTGTTCATCCCCAACAGCGCGTTCCTCGACGCGCTCGTCAAACAGGACGGCGACGTGGCCCCATACGAAGGCAAGGTCATGCTCAGAATGGGCACCGACACCAGCACATGCGCCACGTCCGCGATCTGCGACCACATCGACGTCAAAGGCGCGACCGAATACCAACTCACGTTATGGACGCATGGGCCGGCCGGCCAATCGTGCAGCATGAAGATCACGCAGAACGTGAACGTGTACCCGACCTCCAACATCGTCCTCGACCCGCCCGTGAACACCGGCCGATGGACGAAGACCACACGACGGTTCACCACCCACGCCAAATGCAGCGCCATCCGCGTCTGGATCGAGAACCCGACCGGAACCATCTACCTCGATGACGTGTCCCTCTCGGAGGTCACCACCACTGGCATCCACCCGGCCGAAGGCATCTACGAGAACGGCGACTGCGAGGACAAGCAGCAGCTCCTCGACGAAACCAAGGCCGAGCTGAAACGGCGAAGCACGCCCACGGTCAGCTACGAGGCCGACGTGATCACCTTCACCCACGCCGGCATGAACACCACCGGCGTCGCCCTCGGCGACCGCGTGCTGCTCGTGGACACCACCTTCACCCCGGACCTGCGCCTGTCCGGCCGCGTGCTCCAACTGGAGGAGGACCTGCTCGACCCCGCGCTCACGGTCATCACAATCGGCAACATCATCGAACGGTTCACCAAGTCGAACCGCAACGCCGAGCAGCGGCTCGACCGTGTGGTGGCGAATGCGGGCGCATGGAACGCCAGCAGCCAGCAGATCACCCAGAACGCGTCGAAATGGGATCAGGTCGCCCAGACCGTCGTGGACAACGGCAGCCGCTGGAACATCACCGCCGACACGCTCGACGCGAAGGCCGCCACGTGGGACGGCACCGGCGCGACACTCACCGCCAAGCAACCCTCGTGGGACGCGACCACGGCGACACTGACCGCCCGGCAACCCCAATGGGATGCGACCACAGAAACCGTTGCAACCGGGCAAGCCGACTGGGACAAGGCCGCGACCATCGCGGACGCGCACGCGCAGGCCATACGCCAATCCACGTCCGGTGTCACGTTCCACCACGGGGACACCGCCATCACCCTCGGTGACGCCATCACCCTCACGGATGCGTCGGGCACGTGGACGTTCACCGACGGCATGTTCGTCAAACAGGAACCCACCGAGTAAGGAGCCGTGCATGGCCTATGAGATAGAGAAGTACCGGACGATCGAGACGACCCTCGACCTCGCCAACGACTACACGCCGCCCATCCGTCTCAACGGCGGCGACCGGGACGGGCGGATTCTCAAATTCAACATCACCAACGGCGGCGACGATGTGGACGACCTCAACGGTCTGTCCGCGAGGCTCACGTGGAACCGCGACCCTACGGATCCGTCCAGTGGCGGCGGATACGCGGACATGAGCAAGAAGAACAACACCGACAACGCCACCGGCGTCCATCAGGTCAGCTTCACCACTCCCGTGCCCGCTGCGCTGCTGCAGCAGGCGTCCGACCGCATGGTCGTGGGCATCGAGATCGAGGACGCCGACTGGCACGTGATCGCCAGCCGCAACATCCCCGTCATCATCGAACCATCCCGCATCAACCCCAAGGCCCCCGAGATCGCCGACCCGCTCAAGGATCTGCACGAGACGATCGGCAAGGCGCAGGAACTGATCGACACCGCCAGCATCGACATCGGTACCGTCACCACGCTCACCCCAACGAAAAAGGCCACCGGCGCGTTGACCGGCACCGGGCTGAAACGCAAACTCAACCTCGGCATCCCGCGCGGCAGCAAGATCAGCATCGTCACCGCCACCGCATTGGACACCGCCACACCCACCGTCACGACCGGCACGGACACGAACGGGGACACCACCATCGCCCTCGGACTGCCACGCGGCAAACAAGGCGAGAAAGGCGACAAGGGCGACCCCGGAGAGCCGGGGGGAGTAGGCAACGTGCCGATCGCCACCAGCACCACCGCCGGCATCGTCAAAATCCCCACGGCCACGACCACACAGCCGCTATCCGTGGCATCGGACGGCACGGTGACGGTCAGAACCGCAAGCAGCACCCAAGCCGGCATCATTACCGCCGCCCAGGTCACGCGCCTCACCGCTCTGGACAAAGAACAGAGCATCGAGCAGACCAATGGCAAAACCGTACAATTCGCGATAATGTCTGCTCACCTGTATGCGGACGAGGAAACGTTCTTCGGCGCACGGGACAATCTCTTGCAATACCCCTTCAACTGCGTGCTCTATCACAAGGGATTGGGCGGCAACTTCACCGAGTTCTCGTTCTATCTGCGGCGTGCGGCCAGCACGACCGGCATCCTGCCGTACAAGCACCTGTACGTGGTGGACATCACCGACAAGACACTCCATAACCTAGCCTGCACCATGGAAATCAGCACCGTGAATCCCAAAGCCTTGTTCATCACCCTTGACACGGGCATCGCCGTCAAGGACGGCAACCTTTACGGACTCCGCTTCATGAAGTAGGCCGACATGAATCCCACCACCACGCAACCGCTGGTACTCGTCGTCTGCGCCGTTATCGGTAGCGGCGCCGTCACCTCGTTGGTCTCATGGCTGCTGCGCCGCATCGACCAGCGCAGGAACCTCGAACAGGCCATCGCCGAATCCGCGACCATCCGCCGCCTTGAACTGGAGATCTACCGGCAGTCCCTGTTCCTTCCCACCACGAGCCGCATGCAGCATGAGCACCAATTGGACGCCGGCAAAGCGTACACGGATCGCGGCGGCAACGGGCCCGGCCACGTGCGCGTCCAGCAGCTGGAGGACGACTACCGGCACCGGCTCAACACCGACGACTGGAACTACCCGTCGCATCGTCACCTGCATAACTGAAGAACAACAGAACAGACCGAACAGCCACAACCGGAAAGCCCCATGCGACGCCAATCGCAGTGGGGCTTTCCCCGTAAAGAGAGGGACAAAGGCATGTCCAGGATCACCCACCGACTATTCGCCACGCTCGCGCTGCTGCTCGCCATGCTCACGGTCACGCCCAGCGCGATGGCCGACATGCGCGGCATCGACGTGTCCGGCTGGCAGTCTCCGACCGTCACCTGCACCGCCGACTACGATTTCGCCATCGTCAAGGCCACCCAGGGCACCGGCTTCACCAACGGGTACATGACCAGTCAGGCGCAGTGCGTGCGGCAGCGGGGCAAGAGCCTCGGCTTCTACCACTACGCCGGCGGCGGCAACGCCACGGCCGAGGCCGACCACTTCGTGAACACCATCCGCCCCTACCTAGGCAGTGCGGTGCTCGTGCTCGACTGGGAAAGCTACCAGAACAGCGCATGGGGCGACTCCAACTGGATCCGCGTGTTCGTCAACCGCGTGCACGCGCGCACCGGGGTATGGCCGCTCGTCTACACTTCCGCCGCCCACCTGTGGCAGATCCCGTCCGATGTGCGCGCCCATTGCGGCCTGTGGGTCGCCCAGTACGCCAACAACAACGCCACCGGCTACCAGACGCGTCCATGGAACTACGGACGCTACGGCGAGGCCATGCGACAGTACACGTCCAACGGACGCATCAACGGATACGCCGGACCATTGGACCTCAACTACTTCCGCGGCACGACCACGCAGTGGAACAAGTACGCCAACCCCAGCGGCCACACCACCGCACCCGCGCCGACACCCACGCCGAAGCCGAATCCCGTGCCGCAGCCGTCCCGGCCGAACACCGGCAACGGGGTCAGCGTGACGGTGCGTTCCGGTGACACGATCAGCGGCATCGCCGCCCGCACCGGACTATGGCCCGTGACCGCATGGAGCGTACCCAGCGGGAACATCAACCGCACCTGGCCCGGCCAGACCGTCACCTACCGAGGCAACGGCACTATCGCCGCCAACGTCAATGCGACCGGCACGCGGATCCACGTAGTCAAGAGCGGCGAGACACTGAGCGGCATCTTCGGCGCTTCCGGCTGGCAGCGCGTCGCCCAGCTCAACAACCTCAGGAACCCGAACCTGATCTACCCCGGACAGCAACTGCGCTACTAAGTAGCCGTTGAACCGTCTGTAGCCTTCGGCACCACGCCGGAGGCCACACCTTCCATATCCAAGACCAATCAATCCAAGGAGAACCTTATGGATATTTCCGCAGCGACCACCCTCGCCGCCGGTATCGTCGCCCTCATCGCACCGGCCCTGATTCAGGCGTTCAAGAAGCATATCCCCGCCGACTACGTGGGCCTGACCAGCCTCGGAGTAAGCATCCTGCTCGGCATCATCGCCATCGCCGCCACCAACGGCTTCCACGGCTACGGGTGGGGCATCGTCCTCACCGGCGTCATCGGCGTCGCACAAGCCGTCTACACCCTCGTGAACCAAGCATTCAGTGGCAAGCTCAGCAAGAATGCCGTAGACAATTAATTGACCGAAACGAACGTTAGCCATGTGTGCGAGACGTATCCGGCTGCTTCTCCCGATACAGAGCATTGACGCCGGACACGAACTGCACGCAGAACAGTCCCGTGAGGAACACCGGTACAGCGGGGCGGTATGTGTGGTAGAAATCGACCATGTCGGGTTGCACGTATGGCATCGCGATGATGTACGTCGCGTAGGCGAGCAGGGCGACGGATAACGAACAGATCAGCAACATGATGACGGCGAAACGCAGTCACCGCCGTTTTCCGCCCGCATGTGCAAGCCCACGGAACGCCAGCGTGACGCACATGCCGATCAGCAGATAGCACAGCAACCCGTACGTGGGCAGCATGTCGACGATGAGCAGAGTATCCATTGTGCGCTTCTTTCTGTTTGATTTTCGGTGGCATGACGATGAGATGCTTACATCCCTCCCGCCTTGTACCAGTTGACGGCGATCTGGGTGCGGTCCCTGAGCCCGAGAGTCGTAAGGATGCGACTGACTGTGCGTTTGACCGAATTGGGCTCGATGACGAGTCGTCCGGCGATTTCCTCGTTACTGAGTCCTTCTGCGATGAGTGAGCAGATCTCACGCTGCCGCGGGGTGAGAGTGTCGAACGATGCGCGCAATTCCCGTTGCCGTTGGTCTCCCGTGGGATGGGGAATGCCTCGTTCCAGCACCTGTCTAGTGATGCGCGGGGTAAGGATCGCATCACCGCCGGTGATGGCATGAATCGCATCCACCAGCGCGCGCTTGGTGACGTCTTTCAACAGGAATCCGCTGGCTCTCGCGTCGAGTCCGCCGAAGGCATAGTCGTCTTCGTCGTAGGTGGTGAGGATGAGGATTCTGATGGTGGGCCAGTTTTTGACGATGTGTCGGGTTGCTTCGATGCCGTCCATGCCGGGCATGCGCACGTCCATGAGGATTACATCGGGCAATGGCCGGTGATCGGCATTCAACTGGTTGAGTGTGTCGATGGCGGCTTGCCCGTTCTCCGCCGAGGCGATGACGGTGATGTCGGTCACGTCGTCGAGCATGAGCTGGAAGCCGAGTCGTGCCAGTCTCTGGTCGTCCACGAGCATCACGCGGATCATGGTTGGATCTTCCTTTCGACTGGTCGTTTCCCGGTCATGTTCCCGGTTGAGGGAATGACCGCTTTGACCTGCCATTCGGTGCCATCGACCGGCCCATAGGCGAACGTACCGCCGGCGTCTTGCACGCGCCATGACAGTCTGACCAGTCCGGTGCCATCACCGGGCGTGGCGGTTGGCGCCGCGTCGCCGGCTCCGTCGTTGCGGACGATGACAGTGACTCCGTTCAGAGGCTGGTGGTTCCATGAGACGTTGAGATGCGTGACGTGCTTGCCGTGACGGATGGCGTTGGTTATGGCCTCTCGGGTCACGTCGAAGCAGAGGTCCGCCTGGGGTTCGTTGGCGACGCGGACGCCGGTTTCAGTGAATACGGTGATGATGCCGAGCGCGCGGGCGTGTGCGAGGATCGGACGAATGTCATCCCATGAACGCATGCTCCGGGAGCCCGGCTCGGCAGGCTTCTCGTTTTCGTCGGTCGTTTCGGTCTCGGTCAGTGCGCGCACGGCCTTGCGCGTGTCCGCCAAGCTTTCCCGTGCGATCTCGTTGATGCCTTTCAGGGCCTCCTCCACGCGCGGGTCGTCGGTCTTGCCGCTCAATCCTTCGGACAGGGCGATGATCGCGGTCAGCCCGTGGCCCACGCTGTCGTGCAGCTGCCCGGCGATGCGCGAACGACGCACCGCGGCGTCACGCTGCTTGACGGCGGTCTGCGCGCGCCGGTGTTCCAGGCCGGCGGCGGCCGTGGCGTTCCCGGCCTGGACCATGCCGCGGCGCGCCAGGGCGATCGCGCCGGCGAGGGCGAGCAGGAGGATACGGCCGGGCCATTCGCTGAGGAACCGGCTGGCGGGCCATGACATGAACGTCGCCAAAGTCACGGTCAACGTCGTCGCGAGGGACCCGATGTACATGCGGCGTTCCCCGGCCGTACGCATGAACGCGTAGAACGCCGCGACCAGTTGGACCAGCAGAATCGAGTCCGCATGACAGGAGGACAGGACCAGGGTCAGGATGAGCTGCGATGCCAACGTGGCGGACGGGGCCCGGTAACGGAACACCAATGCCAGGCATGACAGGAGCTGGAACAGCAGCAGCATTATGAATCCGCCGGTCTGCTTGGCGAGCGTGTACATCGAATCCAATGAGGTGCCTATCATGCGCTCCCACGTGAGCATCGCCATCTCGACCGCGAGCACGCATAATGGCATGGCTATGGCAGTGACCCTGCCGACGTTCACCGTTTGCCGCTCCATACGATCCACTGTGCCACCTCGCAGGGTCATCGGCGTGTTCACTGGGCGAGGCAGTCCGCGCCGGGCATCAGGCAGCCGAGCATCGTGACCGAACCGGTGAACAGCACAGTGAACACGATGATGATGGCCAGCCATACGAACGGCGAGAGCAGCGCCCCGATCCATGCGGCGACACGGCCGCCATGCTCCCATCCGTGCCCGTCGCGGCCGGTGATCCACGCGATCAGCACGCCGGGCAGGGACAGGAGCAGGCCAAGCAACAGGAACCCGACGATCGAATCGTTCGGTGCGGTCGCGGCTGGCAATGGTCGAGGCGGATTCGGCCGGCCGGGCTCCGGGACGGGCGATGGCGCCGGCAGGGGCTTGCCGGGCGACGGTTCGTGATGTGCGGGAATGTCCATGAGTGCCGATCCTTTTGAATGTCATTGGAGCTTGTTGATGTTGATGGCGCCGTTGTCGCCGGGCAATGCGCTGATGGAGACCTTGACGGTGCCGTCGTCGGCCGTGTAGTCGTATACGCCGGCCTGTTCCTCCTCGGTGGCGTTGCGGGTGAAGCCCGCGTCCTTGATCTTTCGCGCGTAGTCCTTCGCTTCGGCGATGGTCCATGACACGTCGATCAGGTAGCCGTTGTCGGTCTCGTCCCTGATGCGGGTCGTCACCCGGTCGGGTTCGGGCACCCGGCCGGCATACTGGCCGTCAGGCCAGGAGCCTTGGACGGAGCCGCACGCCGTCAGCCCGAACAAGGCCGTCAGGATCAGCAGGAATGCGAGCAACATGGACGCCGGGGTGCGCCTCGGCATGACCGTGTATCGGACAGGCATGATCATCCTCCTGTTTTTCCGAATCCGGGGCCGTCAACGGCTTCTGATCGCGTCGGCCGCGCTGCGGCGCAACGCGGGGCGGATCTGCATGTACTGGATGAGGCACAACGCCAGCCAGCAGGCCGCTGCCGCGCCGATCACACCGGTCCACGGGATCTCGGCCACCGGAACGCCGACGAGCGTGATGGAGCGTGCGGCGAGCACGAGCGAGCTGACGGCGACCGGGATGAGCGCGAGGACGACCGCGCCGGCGGCCAGTTGCAGGCTCTGCCACAGGATCATGCGCGTCACCCGGCGCGGCGACAGGCCGAGGCTGCGCAGCAGCGCCTGGTCGGCGACCATGCCGCGGCTCGACAACGCGATGACGGCTAGGCTCGTGGCTAGGGACACGATGCACAGCATCGCGATCATCAGCAGCGAGTCCGTGTAATTCAGGCTGGTCGGATGGCCGCCCAGGGCCAGTATCCGCCCGTAGGAGCGCGCGCAGGTCAGCAGGGTCGCGGACAATCCCAGAGCCAGTGCGAGCGGGGCGATGGTGTTCATACTGGACACGGCCTTCGCCTTGGCGGCACGGGCCGCGAGCATGCCGGTCGCCGACCCGCACAGGCGGCACATGACGCGTCCCGCGTCCAACAGAATCGGGACCAGCACGCCGGCGAGGACGTACATGCCGAACGACGCGATGATTCCGGCCCATAATGCGCCGTTGAACGTCTGTCCGGCCTCCTGTCCGAACGCGCGGGCGCGCGGCATGCCCATGCCGGAGAACGCCAATGCCAATGCCGCCGCCATGACAACCAGTCCGAGCGCCCAACGCGCCCAATACCGCCATTCATGCCGCCCGATCGGCGCGTCCCTGCCACGGATCGCCTCAATGGGACGGACCTTCGCCGCGCGCATTGAGGGCACGAACGCGCCCAGCATGCACGTGGCCACGCCCAACAGCAGCGAGCCGAGCCATGCCGCCGCGGACGGCGCGAACGCGGGAGGGACGAACGAGCCGAGCCCGCCGACGAAGCTCTCCGCGGCCATTGCGTCGAACTCGGGGACTGCGAGCAGGCTGGCCGGCATCGCGGTCAGCGAGCCGATCAGCGAGCCGGTGAGGCTCGCCACGCCCACGAGCATCCACATGCCTGCGCGCACCTGGCTCGGGCTGGCTCCCATGAGGCGCCATTGCGCGAACGTGCCGCGGATGCGGTCGACCGTGGCCGAACCGACTACCGTCAGCGAGAAGAACGCAAGCAACGCCACCACGACATAGATCGTGACCGACACCATGGCGAACTCGGCCGGATCCAAACCCGCCAGCTGGGCGGCCGACGCGAACGAAGGCGACGAGGTCCACACGAACTGGTTCATGCACACGCCCACCAGCGTGGTCACCACCGCGACCACCATGATTGTGGGTACCCAACCCGCGAGATTGTCGCGGAACACGCGAAGCACATACCTACCCACGACGAGCCTCCTGACCGCGCTGCGACATGGCCGGCTCGAACGTGCGGCGCATGCCCTCGACGATCTGCCCGGCGGTCAGCTTGCCCGAGATGTGGGTGATCCCGCCGTCACGCAGGAAGACCACGCAATCGGCCAGGGCGGCGGCGTCCGCGTCATGCGTGACCATGACCACGCTGGAACCCGAATCCGCCAGCTCTCGCAGCACCTGCAGCACGAGCTCGCTGTTCGCGGTGTCGAGCGCGCCGGTGGGCTCGTCGGCGAATACCACCGACGGACGCAGGAGCAGGGCCCGGCACAGGGCCACGCGCTGCTGCTCGCCGCCGGACAGGGCGCTCACCACGGTCCTCGCCCTCTGGCGCAGACCGAACCGGGACAGCAGCTGCGTGACCCGGACGTAGTCGGCCTTGCGATGGGCGAGCGAGAGCGGCAGCATCACGTTCTCCTCGACCGTCAGATACGGCACGAGGTTGTACTGCTGGAACACGAAACCGATATGCCCGCGGATGAACCGCGAACGACGCTCCTCGTCCAACGCGTAGATGTCGGTGCCGCCGATGACGACCCGGCCCGAGTCGGGCCTGTCCAAACCGGACAACACGTACAACAGAGAGGTCTTGCCCGCGCCCGAAGGCCCGACGATCGCCGTCAACCCGGTGCCGGGAATATCCAACGAGACATCGTTGAGAATCACACTCGGGCTGGAACCATCAGTGGAAACCACACGCTTGACCAACCCAATCGCCTGAACCGACATCGATTCAACCGGTCGGAGACCGCCATTCCGTTGCCGATGATCTGTTGCAATGGGCGTATTCGGATTTTGGATCGCCATACCAGCCTCTTTCCCGTGAAAGTGATTGCGCCGTTTTCGGCGTATGGCTCATACCTTCATGGAAAAGAGCATGGAAGTCGAGAGACAAACGGAATCTGTCATCTTAGGGTGACAAATCTCACTGATGACTCTCCCGGTGAGAAAAAGAGAACCCCCAGTGCATCACGGCTGAGTCGAAGACCGTCCGGAGAGGCCCTTTGGGGGAATTCATGGAATATGATAGTGGGTTATGAGCCGACAGTCAAACCCAGAGCCCGATTTCCTCTCGCGCACCCCTCGCAAGGGCAGTCCGCAGGAGAGGGCATTGCGCACGTGCATCACCGACGAACGACTCGCATCCTACGATTCCGAGGCCCGACGACGCTCATGTCCGGCACTGCGGTTATATCTGTGGGATCATGACATGGCCAGCGCCTGCATGGGTGATATCGCCATCCTTGAGGTCGCCTTGCGTAATCGCATGGACCGGCAGTTGTCCCTCATCTCTTTGAAACAATCCAATACTGAGGACTGGTATATGGCGGTGCTCCGATTTGACGATCGTACCCAATACCAGATTCGCGAGGCATGGAGCCATCTCACCTCGCAACAACGAAAGCATCGTACGCACGGCCATCTCGTCGCGTCATTGACGTTCGGATTCTGGCGCAACCTTTTGGAGGACGGCGGCACAATCCACACGAAGTGGCCGGACCAGAGCCACGCCGACTACGAAAACGACTTCTGGCGCAAGGGCCTTGACAAGACATTCTCCAATGGACGTCAGTACGCGCGTGCGGTGGAAGAACGATGGACGAGAAGATATGCGCTGGGCATCGTCAAGACCGTGCATGCCCTGCGCAACCGGGTCGCCCACCACGAGCCGCTCGTCAACGGTATCCCGCTGCCGGGCGAGAACCGGCGCATCACGCTGGCGAACGCGGTGCAGTCCTGTTTCGATCTGGCGATGATTCTGGACCGGGATCTGTACGCATGGCTGATGGACAACAGCAAGATGAGGCTCGTGCTCGAACATGAGCCGCAGCCCAATGAGTAGACAACCATTGCCGCTCTCTTCAAATCGCTTGTTCCAAACAGATCGGAATCGCGCCGAGAAAACCAAGTAGTATATTCTTCTGACCGCGTTTCGACACACCGCATGATTTCGCCGTCCATAAGCTCCGAGACGTTAACATTTTACTAACAATGACCGTCACGATTCGTCAATCCGAACGGTCTGAACCAAGAAACAGAAAAACGAGGAACGGCTTAATTCCAATGGTTTTGGGGTGAGCCAAGAACGCTAAGGCTAGCCAAGAACTCCCGAATCCTAACAGGATGTCGCGGTTTCAAATCCCGCTATCCCGACCACAAAACCTTACTCCCGCTTGGGTTTTGCGGCTTCGTTGTTTGAGGCAGAAGGCCGCTGTGGTAACGATGGGTAACAATGACCGCAGACCTAGGCCGCAATTGGTTGTGCAGGAAAGAAAAATCCCCGGGGTTTCATGATGTTTCGCATGAGTGACGTTCCGGGGCATTCGCTAGTAGTATAGCCGCCATGAGTCCTGAAAGTCAACCCGTCACGCTCACCGACCTGCAACGATGGTTCTCAACCGAGCGCATGAGCACGTACGTGCGCTCCGCGCAGACGACCGATTGCGACGTGATCGACCTGTACGTGTGGAACGGACGGATTTCCAAGGCCTTGCTCGAAGACATAGCTCATGTGGAGGTGCTACTGCGTAACTTCATGTCCGAGCGCCTCGCCAGAGCCTGCGGGCACGAGGACTGGTACAGGGACGACGCAAGGTTCCGGTTCAACTCGTCCAAGACAAGACGGTTCGAAACATCGGTTACGGAGATCGAGCGGCAGATACGGCATTCAGGCAAACCGGTCACGCCGGGACGCGTGATCGCCGACATGTCGCTCGGCTCATGGTGTTTCCTGCTCTCCTCCAGACTGGAACAGACCGTGTGGAGGGCTTTGCGGGATCCGGCGAACGGCGGCATGCCGAACTACCCATCGCGCAAGCGCGCCGTATTCGAAAGTCACGTCAAAACGATGCGCGACCTGCGCAACCGGCTATCGCACCAGGAGCACCTGGTGCTCGACAACCTCGCGGACGAGAACCGGTATCTCGACGGGCAGTGCGCGAATCTCGACTGGATCGCCCGCGTCATCGACCCGAAAGCCGCCGACTGGATCCGCAGCCAATCAAGAGTGAAAGCACTTCGCGCAAGACGCCCATAGTTACGGTTTCTCCAGGGTCTCGACTGCATTCTGACCGGGAACGCCGTTGTCGGCGCATTCGAACCTCTTGCGACACGCCGACGCCCCTCCCCTCCCGCATGCGACAGGGACGGTAACGAAATGGTAACGATGACCGTCACGATGAACCAATCACAGCCCGTTCAACCAAACTTCCCAAAATCCAGAATCGGCTTGATTCCAACGAAAACCAGCCCGCCCAAACCCAGCCGGACAAGCCAATCGAACGCCCGCCCAAACAGGATGT
>NZ_JFAO01000008.1:0-20473 GCF_006408945.1 Bifidobacterium sp. UTBIF-78 | reverse complement strand
CGCCGGTTCAAATCCGGCTAGCCCGACAGAAATGGCGGAATTCCAAGGGTTTCAAGCCTCTCCGATTTCGGCTCCTCTCATTCAGAGCACAAACGGAGCACATGGCTGGATACCGTGCCGGTCATCATCATCTCGGATGCACGGTGTGCGTCTCGACCCAGTGGTCAAGGTCGGCCCGCCGGTATCTGACGGCTCGTCCGACCCTCACGTATGGCAGTTCACGCCGCTCGCTGCGCCATCTGGACAGTATGGTGACGGGGATGGCGAGGACGGCCGCCGCCTGCGCCGGCGTGAGCAGCGGCTCGGGTGCGGTGTCGTTCCGTTCGGTGTGCATGCCCCGTCCTATGCTCGCGTCCATGACCGGAATCGCATAGGGGTGGTCATGGCACGAGCATGGATTCAGGACCGTTGGCTGAAATCAACGGAAACCCTACTGTCCGACGGGACGACGATGAAGCTACAACAGCGCAGCAATATCTTTCTCAATGGCTGAAGGTTTGGTAGTAGGGGCATACCGCGTTGTTACTTGACCATTGCGATTGATAAGGAATTTAGTGAAGTTCCATTTGATTGCACTGCCTAGCGTGCCGCTTTTCTGTTGTTTGAGCCACACGTACAAGGGGTCAGCATCCGGTCCGTTCACGTTGATTTTGGCGAATGTAGGGAACCTTACGCCGTAGGACAATCGGCAGATGGTACTGATTTCTGCAGAGGATTCAGGTGCCTGATTCGCAAACTGATCGCAGGGGAATCCTAATACGTCGAAGCCACGCTCATGATATGCCTGCTGCAATGCTTCCAGTCCTTCGAGTTGCGGAGTGAAGCCGCAGCGCGTGGCGATGTTCACCACCAGCAGCACTTCTCCTTGGTAATCGGCAAGGCTCTTTTCCCTGCCGTCGATATCGGTAACGGTGAAGTCATAAATAATGGTCATGGTGTCACCACTTAGTAGTTATTGATCTTGTAATTAAAGATGTGCGTTGACCTTGAAGGTTCGATAGATACACGGTGAATCGTTCATTAACGATGCCTGTAGCATCAGGAGCTTTTGGCGCTCGACAATCTCATGGAGGAGAACCGCATCTGGACGGACAGTACATGAATCTCGATTACGCCAAATCGTCGTCCCCGGAGGCGACGGCATGCATCCATGCCGCAAACGTCTCTCCCGGCGCGACGCCGGTGCCGTCATCCTTGGCTACTATGCGGTCATATTCATAGCTGGCCTTGTAGGCACCGCCGGAGGAATAATGGCCGCGGATCTGCGTCGGGCAGGGATGTCCGGCGGCGTCGCACAGTCTGCGAAGGCCGCCAAGATCACTCTGGGCGAGCTTGATCACCTGCCAGCGTACGTCATCGTCGACCACGACCTGATTGAGCGGCAGGACACGATCCTCCGCCGGATTCGCTTCGAGGCCCCTCATGCGGAAAAATGCGTTGAAGACCGTCATATTGCCCTCGAGCGACACGTAGATGTACACATCATGAACCGGCATACCCTCCGTCGCCTCAAGACACAACGAGACGAGACCGGACTGTACGTCCATGAAATCGTCCTCAAACACCCGTTCGGCCATGACTTCCCCTTCCTGATTCATTCCATGTGAGGTTCAATCCCCTTGCATTCCTTCCGATGTCCTCAATCAGTTGCTCTCCGAGGCCAAATCGTCCTGACCTCGTTGCACGTCATCCATCCAAGTGTCGAATGCGGTGGCTGGCGAGATGCCGTTCTCGGGGTCGGCAACGATGGGATGGTAGGAGTAGTGGGCCCGATACCTGCCGGTCGCGGTCTCGTATCGTCCGCGAATCTCGGTAGGGCATTCGCGGGAATATTCATTGCACAGGGCGCGCAGGCGACCCAGATCTTCTGTTCCCAGATCCAGTACCCGAAACACGAGCGTACGGTCTGTAATGACGTCCGCAAGCCCTTTGACTAATCCGTTCACGCGGAAGAACGTATTGAAGGAGGTCATGCCACCTTCAATGGAGCCATATATGTACACGACTTCGACATCGTCGTCTCCGGCCGCCTCCCAAGCCAATGCCACCATGCCGGACTGCACGTCCATGAATTTATCCTCAAACGTCCCTTCAGCCATGAGTCCACCTTCCTTGGCTCAGTTGGAGGCACAGTCTCCGCAGTCCCCTGACGCTTCAATCATAGATCCACCGCCCGTCGATGCCGCCAATCTGCTGTCGTTTCGGACTGTATGTACGCGGCTCGACGATACGGTCGCGTACATACAGTCGGAAAAGGACCTCGAATGGACTGTAAGTACGCGGATGGTTCGTCGCACCGCGTACATACAGTCGCAAACACCCCACCAACAGACTGTATGTATGCGTCCGTATCGTCACCCCGCATACATACAGTCCGGGGGCACACGCAAGGTGGCTAATATGGTGCTTCATGAGCAATGAGCGAACCACATCCGACGACCAGACCCGTGACCAGACGAACGCGCCCGCACCGGACGGCCAATCGCCGCACGAACCGCGCGAGTTTGCCGGACCGGGCGAGTTCGCAACTCTGCCGAAGGCGGAGTTCATGATGCCGGGACCCGACCGCGACCGGCTGGTCGGGCTCATCCTCGATGGCACGAAAACCGCCACCGCCGCGCTCCTGCTCGACTACACGGACTGTGGCGACCCGTTGCCCAAAGTCGGCGACCAATCCGTACTGGTGGACTCCGATGACCGGGGCATCGCACTGCTCGTCACCACCGCGGTTGACGTGGTCAGACTGGGTGACGTCACCGACCAACAGGCCATCGACGAGGGCGAAGGCGACACCACGGCGGCCGAATGGCGACGGACTCATGAATCATTCTGGAATTCACCGGACTACCGCACCGAATTCTCCAATCCGGATTTCCCACTCGACGACGACACCCTCGTCGTACTGGAGCATTTCACCGTCGCGGCACACCTGCAGACTAATCACCACCATACGGAATCGGCTTGATTCCAAGGTTGATTGGACCGGGAGACACTGCCAAGAAAGCACTGGTCCACAAATCAACGGAATCATTACCTAGTATGCCGCGTCATTAATTCGTTGATTATATTTTTGGCTCCCCTTGTTAGGGGAACTGGCCCGCGAAGCGGGTCTGAGGGGCAGTGAATTAATAAACGAATTTCTGACGCAGCATACTAGTGGTCCGTCTCACAAATAATTGAGGGTTTCAACTTGTGTCTCCCCCAGTCAGCTCCGCTGACAGCTCGTCCTGCAAGTATAGACGCGCTCCGTGCACAACTTGTTGGCTCCCCTTGTCAGGGACGTTGCCGTGAAGCGAACAGCGAAACTGTTTGCAGGCAACGCCCTGACAAGGGGAGCCAACACGAGCCAAAACCGAATCAATCCAGCCGTCAGGCGTGGCTCTCCGGCGCAGGTCCGACCACCGGACCAAACTGGCGCTTCGGCTTCTTGGCGCTCATGAGCATGAGGAAGCTGCGCGCCTGTGCGGTGATCACGAAGCCGGCCTCATAGCTCAATTCTGGGCCTGTGGGGTTGTGGGTGTCCACGATGAGCTGCCACTTGCGGCCGTAACGCTCATCCGGCAGGGTGAACATGATCGGCTCGTAGTGGGCGTTGAAGATGAGGATGAAGTCGTTGTCTACCATCCGGTTGCCGTACCAGTCCACCTCGGGGATATCCGAGCCGTTCAGGTAGATCATCATGGAGAAAGCGTGCGTGTTCTGCCAATCCTCCATATCCATGATGGAACCGGTGTGGTCGAACCATTCGACCTGCGGAATCTTGTTCGAATCATCGCCGGGCTCGCGTCCGGTGAAGAAGCGACGACGGTGCAGTACCGGGTGGTCGAGGCGCAGGTGCACGAGTTTGGAGACGAACGCCAGCATCTGCTTCTGGTCCTTGTCGAGATCCCAATTGGTCCACGAAATCTCGTTGTCCTGGCAGTAGGCGTTGTTGTTGCCCTGCTGGGTGCGCTCCACCTCGTCGCCGCCGCAGATCATCGGGATGCCTTGGCTCAGCAGCAGCGTGGAGAACATGTTGCGCATCTGGCGCTGGCGCAGGTCGTTGACGTCGCGGATGGTGGTGGGACCCTCCACGCCGCAGTTCCACGAACGGTTGTTGGACTCGCCGTCGCGGTTGCCCTCGCCGTTGGCGTCGTTGTGCTTCTCGTTGTAGCTCACCAGATCGTTGAGCGTGAAGCCGTCATGCGCGGTGATGAAGTTCACGGAAGCCACCGGGCGGCGGCCGTTGACCTGATACAGGTCGGAGCTACCCATGAGACGAGACGCGAACTCGGGCAACGTAGACGGCTGAGAGCGCCAGAAGTCGCGCACGGTGTCGCGGAACCGGCCGTTCCACTCGGACCAGCTGGACGGGAAGCCACCCACCTGATAGCCGCCGGAACCCAGATCCCACGGTTCGGCGATGAGCTTGACACGCGAGATGACCGGGTCCTGCTCGACGATGTCGAAGAAGGCGGACAGCTTGTCGACCTCCTGGAACTGGCGGGCCAGCGTGGCGGCGAGATCGAATCGGAAGCCATCGACATGCATCTCGGTGACCCAGTAGCGCAACGAGTCGGTGATGAGCTGCAGGGCGTGCGGCGAGCGCATGAGCAGCGAGTTACCGGTGCCGGTGGTGTCGAAGTAGTGCATCTGGTCGCCGTCCACCAGACGGTAGTACGACTGGTTGTCGATGCCCTTGAAGCTCAGGGTCGGGCCCATGTGGTTGCCTTCGGCGGTGTGGTTGTACACCACGTCGAGGATGACCTCCATGCCGGCACGGTGGTAGGCCTTGACCATGGACTTGAATTCGTTGACCTGCTCGCCGCGCTCCCCGGAGGAGGAGTAGGCGTTGTGCGGGGCGAAGAAGCCGATGGTGTTGTAGCCCCAGTAGTTCGACAGACCCTTCTCCTGAAGGAACGAATCGTTGACGAACTGGTGGATCGGCATAAGTTCGATGGCGGTCACGCCGAGCTTCTGCAGGTACTCGATGACGGTCGGGTATGCAAGGCCCGCGTAGGTGCCGCGAATGTCCGGCGGCACGTCCTTGTTGAGGTTGGTCATGCCACGCACATGCGCCTCGTAGATCACCGAGTCGTGGTACGGGATGTACGGGTGCTGGTCGTTGCCCCAATCGAAGTAGGGGTTGATGACCGCCGACTTCATCGTGTGGGCGGCGGAGTCGAGGTTGTTCATGGCCGAACTGTCGTCCGGGCTCCTGAACCAATAGGAGAAGAGGCTTTCATCGCCGTCGATGTTGCCTTCGATGGCCTTGGCGTACGGGTCGAGCAGCAGTTTGTTCGGGTTGCACCGCAGGCCGTGCGCCGGATTGTACGGACCGTAGACGCGGTAACCGTAGCGTTGGCCCGGCTGAAGCCCGGGGATGTAGTTATGCCACACGTAGGAGTTCTGTTCGGTCATCTCGATGCGGGTCTCGACGTCCTGATCGTCGAACAGGCACAACTCGACCTTCTGTGCAACCTGTGAGTAGAGGGCGAAGTTGACTCCGGCACCGTCGTAGCTGGCACCCAGAGGGTACATTGATCCAGGTCTGATCTGCATGATTCTAGTATCCCACCTTTCTTGTCGTCGTTTTGCTGATGGGGTGAACGTCAGGCGAACAACGCCTTGTCTTGTGTATCCGGGTCCTTGCGCTGGGCGAGGAGCCGACGCAGGGCCTCGTGTTGGATGGCGATCATCGAGTTCGATGCGGTGATGCGGGTGGCCGTGAGGTCGGACCAGGGAATCCATGCGGATTCCACATGTTCGTCCGGGTCGAAGTGACGCTCCTCGCGCCGGTACGGGCCCAGATGCAGCACCATGATGTGAGCGAGTTCGTCGGTCATGCCCTCGGACGAGTAGAAATCGCCCACATGATCGACGCCCATGACATCCCGGTCCGGAATCACACCGGTCTCCTCGGCGAGCTCGCGCAGCGCGGCGTCCAGTATGTCCTCGCCCTCGTCCATGAGACCGGCGGGCAGTCCGTAGGCGAACATGTCCGAACCGGCGCGGTATTCACGTTCGATAAGGTATCGGTCGGTGGACATGTCATGTACGAGCATCACCACGCAGGGGGCGTGGCGCAATACCTGACGGCCGATCTCATGCTGGTTGCCCTGCTTGTCCGTGAGGGCGAGCCGCATGTCGTCCACATGGAAGATGCGGCCCGTGTAGACGGTTTCGCTGCTGATCACCTTGGCCGGCACGTCCATATCGATGCCGTCCGAGCTGGCGTTCAGCGCGCGGTCGAGCCGTCGTTCCAGCCGTTCCTGCTGAGTATCGAACACCTCATTCCCCTTTACGTATTCGTGTGTTGATCAAGTTTGTTGATCGCGTATCCGTATCCGTCGGTTATCCGTCAGTCGGCCCGTCGCTCGTCCAGACCAGCTTCCAGATCCGCCCGGCGAAACACCGTCACCCGTCGACTCTTTGGCCCAGCAGTCCGTCCGCCGGCGAGCCACACACCGTTGGCAGGCACCCACTGGCAGGCACCCACTGGCCGGTCACGGCACGCCGGCCTCACCACTCACGCCCGCGCACCGTGATGCGAGGTGCCGGACGAGGTGATGGTCCACGTCCATGGGTCGGTGGTGCGGTGCAGCCACGTTACGCGTGGACGGCTGCCAGTCGCCCGCTCGACGGCCTGCGGCACATCCTCGACCGCATAGTTGAACCACATGGATTCGATGGCCGCGTGCGGCGTGTTGATGAAGTAGGGCCGAGTGCGTTCGTCACCCTTCCCAAGGGCGATGCCGGCGGCGCGCATCCGGGCCTCGTAACGGGCCTGTTCGATGGCGTCGGTCACCGGGTGGTGGCGCAGATCGCTGGTCACGTACACGTCCGCACCGGTGGCACGCACCTCGTCGAACAGCGAATCGCCGGAGCCGGGCAGCACGGCCACGGTCTGCACCATGGCATCGGGATCGCCGCACACCTGCACGCCGAGAGCGGTGGCCATGCCGTGACCATCGACCGCATCGAATACGCGCCGAGCGAAATCGTTGAGGGTGATCGGTTCGGCGAGCCGTCCCACACGGCCCAGTCCGACGGGGTGGTCCGATTGCGGGTCGCTGATGGGGACGAGCGGCTGCTGGTTGGTCAGTCCGAAAGCGTCCGCCGCTGCCTGACCGACGCCACGCCATGCGGCGTCGGCGTTGGTATGCCCGACCCACAGGGCGCAGCCGTGCTGGTACAGTCTGCGAACGATGTCACCGCGGAAACCGAGGCCGCCGGTCTCGTGCACGGCGCGGAAGAAGAGTGGATGATGGGTGACGAGCAGGTCGGCACCAGCTTCGATGGCCTCATCCACGATTGCCGACGTCGGGTCCGCCGCGAAGGCGATGACGCCGATGTCCCGGGTCAGGTCACCCACGATAAGGCCCGGCTCATCCCATTGTTCGGCGTAGCGCAGGGGGTACAGGGTCTCCAAGACGTCGATGACTTGCTTCAGATTCGGCATACACCTCATTGTAACGTCACAAGTCGGCTTTTCTGTGACGAACGGGTCCTCAATCGATTGATGATCGGACCCGTCAGTGCGCGGCGAGCTGCCAGTCGGCGCCAAGTCCGCAGGAGACATCCAGCGGCACGGCGAGATCCACGGCGTGTTCCATGGCGTCGCTGACCAGCGCGGTCACCTGTTCGGCCTCACCCGGCGCGACCTCCACCACCAGTTCGTCGTGGATCTGCAGGATGATGCGGCTCGTCACGCCGGCTTCGGCCAACGCACGGTCGGCGCGAATCATCGCGATCTTCATGATGTCGGCCGCGGAACCCTGGATCGGCGCGTTGAGCGCGGCGCGTTCGGCGGCATCGCGAGCCACACGGTTCGTGGATTGGAGGGCCGGGAAGTAGCGCCGGCGACCGAAGATCGTCTCGGTGTACCCGTCCTTGCGGGCGGAGGCCACCAGCGATTCCAGATAGTCATGCACCTTGCCGAAGGTGTCGAAGTACCGGTTCTTCAACGCCTCGGCCTCGCGCGGGGCGATGCCGAGCTGTTGGGCGAGGCCGTACGTGCTCAGACCGTATGCCAGACCATAGCTCATGGCCTTCACATGACTGCGCTGGTCGCCGGTGATCTGGTCGACCGGCACCTTGTAGACCATCGAGGCGACGTACTTGTGGAAGTCGGCGCCGGAGCGGAAGGCTTCGATCAGCGCTTCGTCTCCCGACAGGTCGGCCATGATGCGCAGCTCGACCTGCGAATAGTCGCAGCTCATCAGGGACGAGTAGCCCTCCCCCGCCACGAATGCGCTGCGGATCTCACGGCCGGAGGCGTTACGGTTGGGGATGTTCTGCAGGTTCGGGTCGGTGGAGCTCAAACGTCCGGTGGCGGCCACGGTTTGCTCGTACGTGGTGTGGATGCGGCTGTCCGACCGGTTGGTGGCGTCGATGAGCGTCTGCACGATCTGACGCAGCTTGTTGGTCTCGCGGTGCCGGAGCAGCGCTCCCAAGAACCCGTTGGCGCGCTCGTTGTCCAGCGAACGCTCGTACAAGCTCTGCAGCGCGGCCGCATTGGTGGTGTATGAACCGGATTTGGTGCGCTTGGTGGGTTTCAGGCCCATATCCTCGAACAGCACTTTCTGCAGCTGTTTGGGGCTTTGCAGGTTGATGTCCGAACCGGCGAACTGCCATGCCATGGTCTGTGCCATATCGGCGTCGGCGGCGAATTCATCGCGGATGGCGTTGAGCCGCTGCTGGTCCACGGCGGCGCCGATGTGCTCCATGCCGTGCAATACGCGGGAGACGGGCAGCTCCACGGCCCGCATCAGCCAGCACTGTTCGCGTTCGTCGATAATCGGGCCGAGCGTGTGTGCCAGGCCGTGGATGATGGCGAGGTCGCGCAGGCGGTCCTCGTCCGGTTCCGGTTCGGGGGCCTCATCCTCGAAATCGAGCGTCCCCTGCGCCGGACGGGCCTGCTCCTCCACATGGATGTCGAGGAAGTGTTCGGCGGCTTCGGCGAGATCGTCCGCGTGGAAGTCCGGTTGAGCCAGATATCCGGCCAGCTTGGTGTCGAACATCGGCAGGTCCATGTCAAGGCCGGCGGCACCCAGCAGATGCAGCAGCTCCTTATACCCGTGGACGATGGCACGGCCATGCTCCTCATCGAGGAACGTTTGCAGCGATTCACGCAGCGCCTCGTCGATCGGCGCGGCGATCAGTGCCGCATCATCGCCGACGGCGACCGCCAGCGTCTGCAACGTGGACCGTCCGGGCCGGGCGTCGCCCCACGCGGCGATGGTCCATGCGTGGTCCACGGCGTTGCCGCAGACCGCATGACGGTCGTCGTCGGCATAGTCGCGGACGGTGAACTGCGCCACCTCGTCGGGCACCGCGACCTGCGGCCGGTGGGTTTCGAGCCATGAGCCGAAATCCGCGGCGGAGGCGATAGCCGTGGGCCGTAAGGGTTCCAGCCCCTCCCCCGCGTCGGCGGGCCCGTTGCTGTCGGCGGAACCCCCGTTTCGGGTGGCCTTGGCCGATGCGGCGACGCCGTTGCCGAAGGTTTTCAGTACGCGGCTGCGGGTGCGGCTGCCGAATTCAAGGTCCTTGAACAGCTCGTTGAGCGCGGCGACATCCACATCGCCGAAGGTCAGGTCGTCGATGGCAACGCCGAGATCCACATTGCGGACCAGTGCGTTGACCTTGCGGTTGAGCCTGACCTGCTCGATGTTCTCGCGCAGCGCCTCACCCTTTTTGCCGCCGATTTCGTCGGCATGCTCGCATAGGGAGTCCAGAGAGCCGTACTGGTTGAGCCATTTGGCGGCATATCCGTCGCCCACGCCGGGCACTCCGGGGATGTTGTCCGCCGTTTCGCCGCGCAATGCCGCCAAATCGGGGTACTGCTGGGGCGTGACCTTGTATTTGTCCACGACGGCCTGCGGGGTCATGTGCTTGAGATCTTTGAAATGATGCCCCGGATACAGCACGGTGACGTTCTCGTCGATGAGCTGGAAAGCATCGCGGTCGCCGGACAGCACCAACGTGTGATAGCCTTCTCGATCGCCCATCGTAGCGAGCGTGGCGATGATGTCGTCGCCCTCGTAGCCGGGCTTTTCGATGTAGGTGACGCCTAGTGCGGTCAGCATGCGCTGGATGAGCGGCAGCTGGGTCAGCAGCTCCTCGGGGGCGGCTTCGCGCGTGCCCTTGTACTGCGGAAGCAGCTGATTGCGGAACGTGCCGCCCTTCACGTCGAAGGATACGGCCAGATGGTCGGGGTGCTCGGCGTCTATCACCTGCGCGAGCATGGTGGCGAACCCCCACACGGCGTTCGTGGCCTGCCCGGTCTGCGTGCTGAAGTTGTCGACCGGCAACGCAAAGAACGCGCGGAAGGCCAGAGAATGACCGTCCACCACCAGCAAGGTGCGGGTGGTGGACGGTTCGCTATTCGGCGAGGCGACAGTCAACGGCGACTCAGCGCTCATCCGAATCGGAAGGCTTCGGATCGCCGTACTTGGCGATGATGGCCATGGCCAGACGCTTCTTCGGGATGCGCTGGTCCATGGAGGTCTTCTGAATCCAACGGAAGGCGCCCTGCTCGGAGAAGTCGGCCTTGTCCATCAGCAGGCCCTTGGCGCGGTCGACGAGCTTGCGCTCCTCGAGCGTGTCCTCGGCCTTCTTCAGCTTCTCCTCGGCTTCCTTGAGTTGATCGGCGGTCTCCTTGAGCTTGCGCTCGCCGCGCTCCACGGTGTCGAGCAGATCGTTGATTTCGGCGAAACGGCCCATCGCCACTTCGAGGGTGGGCAACAGCTTGGATTCCTCGTACGGCTTGGTCACGTACGCCATGGCGCCGGCACCGGTGGCCTTCTTGACCAGATCGGTCTGGGAGAAGGCGGTGAGCATGACCACGGGGGCGATGTTCTCGTCGCAGATGATGCCAGCGGCGGTAATGCCGTCCATGCGCGGCATCTTGACGTCCATGCACACCACATCAGGGCGGAACTTGCGGGTGAGCTCGACGGCTTCCTCGCCGTTGGCGGCCTGGCCCACGACCTTGTAGCCGTTGTCTTCGAGCATGGCCACCAGATCCATACGGTTCACGGCCTCGTCTTCGGCCACCACCACGGTGCGAGGACCGTCCTCGGACTTTTCGGGAAGAGGCTGGCCATCGGCGACGGCCTTGAGCTCCTCATCAGTCAACACCTCGTCGACGTTGATGCTCGGTTCCTCGGACTTCTTCCTTGCAGCCATACCAACCTCTTTCCTCGCCCATCAATGGGATCATTGCGGCTTGACGGTAAACCTGAATTGCAAAGTGCCCCCGGTGGGACTCGAACCCACACTACGCAGATTTTGAGGCTGCTTCCTCTACCAATTGGGATACGGGGGCATGCCCAAGGCACTTTGCAGAGCTTAGCATATCCGACCGACCACCGCGGCTATGACACGCTCTGTTCGCACGAAAATGGAATCACCGTGACCAAAAACCGCGTTCCATCTCCGCCGCCAAGCCCATGGCCCCACCTCATCAGATCCACCCCGCCGACCCGCCACATCCGTAAGAGCGGAATTCGTTTGCGCGTCGGGCGGAAGGACTGTGTGTTGTTCGTTTTTCGCGCCCCGCGCGGACATACAATGAAACTGGTTTTCATAGCAACGCTGTTATGAATGCATGCTGTCATGAGTGATGAGGAGGGCATATGAGCAGCGAAACATACCGTCAATTCGATCCGTGGCGTCCTTCCCCGGTCAAGGAGATTTCCCGCCAGCAGACCGCGAAGACGCATTACTTCAACATCGACCATGTCTTTTACGAGACCAGTGGCGGTGACAAATTCGATCGCTACAGCATTCAGGACAACAGCGGTGACACCGTGGCCGTGCTCGCCATGACCGATGACGGCCTGATTCCGTTGGTGGAGCAGTACCGCGTCGCCAACCATCGTTGGACCCTGGAGATTCCGGGAGGCCATTCCCGCGACGCCTCCGAACGCCCCGCGGACGTCGCCAAGCGCAAGCTGGCCGAAGAGGGCGGTTTCGACGCGGCCAAAATCACGCAGTTCACGCGCTTTCTCAACACGCCCAGCTACTCCACGCAGCACACGGCGATCTTCTTTGCCTCCGGTCTGACTCCGGTCGCCCGCACGACAATCGGGCCCGAGACCCCACGCTCCGAAGTGCGTCTGGTAACGGTGGACGACGCCTATCAGATGATCGTCAATGGCACGATTGTGGACGCGAAGACCATCATCGCCATCCTGCGTCTCAAGAGCGGCAGTCTCAATCATCTGAATGACTAAAATAAGCGACCAGGGAACCGGCGACTTCGCTCGGTTTTGGACCAGCAGACGAGCTCGGCAGCCATAACACAACGGGAGAGGTCCCCACCCGAAAGGATGGGGACCTCTCCCGTTATCTACACGTATCTACGATCTACCCGATCGCGACGTGGCTGCGAGCAATCAGTCGCAGGCACCGACGGTATGGACGTAGATGGAATCGGTGCGGCCCGGCTGGTGATCGCCCTGAGCGGAGCTCAGAATCACGATCTTGTCGCCGTCAACAACCTTGCCGGCTTCCTTGAGGGTCTTGTCGGTGAAGACCATGAGGTCCTTGCGGGACTTGTCGTGGTAGTCCTCGCTCACCAGGAAGGCCTCGGTGCCCCAGGACAGGGCCAGCCAGTGGTAGGTGTGCTCGTTGTTGGTGATGCCGTAGATCGGGGCGGCCGGACGCTCGCGGGAGACGCGGTGCACGGTGGAGCCGGTCTGGGTGTAGGCGACGATGGCCTTGGCGTTGAGCTTGTCGGCCAGGTCCACGGCGGCGGAGGAGACGGCGCCGGTGGAGGACATGTCGAGGTTCTTCAGCTCCGGGATGCGGTCGAAGCCGTGGTCGGTGGCGTAGCCGGAGATGCGGGCCATGGTGTTCACGGTCACGTCCGGGTACTTGCCGACGGCGGTCTCGTTGGAGGTCATGGTGGCGTCGGCGCCGTCGAGAACGGCGTTGGCGCAGTCGGAGGCCTCAGCGCGGGTCGGAACCGGGGAGTTCACCATGGAGCCGAGGACCTCGGTGGCCACGATGACCGGCTTGGCGTACTGGCGAGCCAGCTCGATGATGCGCTTGGTGGCCAGCGGGACCTCTTCCAGCGGGCACTCGACGGCCATGTCGCCACGGGCGGCCATGACACCATCGAAGGTCTTCACGATCTCCTCGAGGTTCTCCAGAGCCTGCGGCTTCTCGATCTTGGCGACGATCGGGATGCGACGGCCTTCCTCGTCCATGATCTCGTGGGCGCGATCGATATCGGTGGCGAAACGCACGAAGGACATGGCGATGATGTCGGCGCCGGTACGGATGGCCCAGCGCAGATCGGCCTCGTCCTTCTCGGTCAGGGCCGGCAGGGAGACGGCCACGCCCGGCAGGTTGATGCCCTTGTGGGAGGACACCGGACCGGCCACGACGACCTTGGTGTACACGTTGTTGCCCTCGACCTTGGTCACCTCAAGACGAACCTTGCCGTCGTCGATGAGGATCGGGTCGCCCGGGTGGCAGTCACCCGGCAGGCCCTTGAAGGTGGTGGAGGTGATGTGCTCGTCACCCTCGATGTCGTCGGTGGTGATGACGAACTCCTGGCCAAGCTGCAGCTGAACCTTGTCCTCACCCTCGGCGTTCTTCTTGAACCAACCGCAACGAATCTTCGGGCCCTGCAGATCCACCAGGGCGGCAACGTTGCGACCAGTGGCCTCGCCGGCCTTGCGCACGTTGTTGTAGACCTTGAGGTGATCCTCGGGAGTGCCGTGGGAGCGGTTCAGACGAGCAACGTCCATACCGGCTTCGACGAGCTTGAGAAGGTTGTCGTAATCCTCGGTAGCGGGACCGATGGTATCAACGATCTTGGCTTTACGCATGAATGCCTGCCTATTCTTTGGTTATGGTTCCGAGGCGTGAATGCCTCAATTGCCGTCTAACAGTCTACTAGGGCAAACCGTTGCATGACAAGTTTTTCGCCCGGTGTGTTGTGAGCGCTCACATTGTTGCGGCTGCTGGGTTTCCGGGTGTTGTTTGCCTTGCGTTTTCAGGCTTTTTCAACCGTGTTCATATGCTTCATCTTGATGACGGAGGCCAGAGCCGCGCCGCCGATTGCCACCACGATCACGGCCAGCGACAGCCAGGTCGGAACTTCAGGCACCCAATGGATGCCCTCACCGCCGTTGATGAACGGCAGGGTGTTGCCGTGCAGGGCCTCCATGATGAGCTTGACGCCGATGAAGCCCAGTACCACGGACAAGCCCACCGGCAGGTAGACCAGCTTGTCCAGCAGGGCGCCGAGCAGGAAGTACAGCTGCTGCAGGCCAAGCAGGGCGAACACGTTGGAGGTGAACACCAGGAACGGATCCTTGGTCAGGCCGAAGATGGCGGGGATCGAATCGAAGGCGAACATCACATCCGTGGTGCCGATGGTCAGGAACACGATGAGCATCGGGGTCCAGTAGCGCACGCCGTTCTTGGTGGTCCTCAGCTTCTCGCCGTCGTAGTCGTTGGAGATCTTGATGACCTTGCGCAGCGTGCGAATCAGGCCATTCTCGTGGTACTCCTCGTCATCGTCGCCGCCGAACACGAGCTTGAGGGCGGTATAAATAAGGAATGCGCCGAAGATGAAGAACACCCATGTGAACCGGGTGATCAGCGCCGCACCGATGAGGATGAAGATGCCGCGGAAGATCAGCGCGATGGTGATACCGACCGACAACACGTACTTCTGAATCTGCTTGGGCACGGCGAAGTTCGACATGATGATGACGAACACGAAGAGGTTGTCGATGGACAGCGAGTATTCGGTGAGCCATCCCGAGTAGAACTCGATGGCCGGCTTGGAACCGGCGAAGAACCAGATGAACCCACCGAAGATCAGTGCCATCACGACGAAGAAGGCGATGTGCTGGACGCACTCCTTGGTGGAGGGCACATGCGGACGCCTACCGATGACGAACAAGTCCACGATGAAGAACAGTGCGAGCACCACAAAGGTGATGATTTCGAATGCAAGTGGGGTTTCTGCCATGATTCCCTACACTAAACCATCACGATGACGGCCTGTCGCAGCATTACCATCGGCCGACATGCCGTACCATACCGCCGACCGACATGCCTCACCATACCGCCGCATGCCGCCAGTCAACGCTTGCGCCCGCACCCCACCGTGTAGGGAAACACCCACCGTGTAGGGATTTCCCCATCGTGTAGGGATGCAAAATCACGGATTGGCGGAATATAGCCGTTTTGTATCCCTACATGGTGGGATTTTCCCTACACCGTGGGTGATTCCCTACACCGTGGGTGATTCCCTACACGGTGGGTGAATCCCTACGCGGTGGGCTGGCTGTGGTGCGTGTTGCGCGACCGTAGGCAGCGTAGGCGTGTGCTAAGCTCCGCGAGCGCACGCCGGAGCGAGGCCGAACGGCCTTGAGTGTGTCGCGCAACACGCATCACAGCCCGCCCACAGCAGCTGCCACGGAGGCTCACTTATTCGCCTCCGCATCCCCTGCGACGCTCGCAACGCTACCGCTGCCCACAACCAGCAAACACAGCCAACCTCCGGTTGACCACACATCAGCTCACTGCCGTTCGCCCTCACCTAAAAACGCCTCTGGCGTTTTCTTCACGGCTCGGCCACGGAGGCTCACTTATTCGCCTCCGCATCCCCTGCGACGCTCGCGACGCTACCGCTGCTCGCTGCTACGGAGGCTCACTTATTCGCCTCCGTCATTTGCCTGAGCTCCTTTTTGAGGTCACGGATTTCGTCGCGCAACCGGGCGGCGAGCTCGAACTGGAGCTGTTCGGCGGCGGTGTGCATCTGCTCGCTGAGCTGACGGATGAGGTCGGCGAGATCCTGCGCCGGCAGTCCGGCCTTGAGAATCTCCTCATGGCGCTTGTCCGCCTCGCCGGGATCATACACGGGCACGCCCAGATGAGTGTTGCCGGCCTTGCCCGCATTTCGGTAGCCGCCTTCCAGCAGCGTGGCCGTGTCCACATCCTCCTTGGCGAGCATGTCGTTGACGTCGCTGATCTTCTTGATGAGCGGCTTCGGATCAATATGGTGCTCCTGGTTGTAGGCCATCTGCTTGGCCCGACGGCGATCGGTCTCGTCGATGGCCTTGCGCATGGCCTCGGTGGTCTCGTCGGCATACATGATGACCATGCCGGACACGTTGCGGGCCGCGCGTCCGATGGTCTGGATGAGCGAGCGGTAGGAACGCAGGAATCCCTCCTTGTCGGCATCGAGAATCGCCACCAGCGAGACCTCCGGCAGGTCGAGACCCTCACGCAGCAGGTTGATGCCAACGATCACGTCGATTTTGCCCTCGCGTAGCATGCGCAGCAGTTCCACACGGCGTAGCGTATCCACGTCGGAATGCAGGTACTCCACCTTGATGCCGCGCTCAAGCAGGTAATCGGTCAGATCCTCGGCCATCTTCTTGGTCAGCGTGGTCACCAGCGCGCGCTCGTTGCGGGCCACTCGCGCCTTGATCTCCCCCAGCAGATCGTCGATCTGCCCGTTGACCGGACGCACCTCAATCTTCGGGTCCAACAGACCGGTCGGTCGGATGATCTGTTCGACCACTCCGTCGGACAGTCCAAGTTCGTAATCGCCCGGCGTCGCGGACAGATACACCGTCTGACCGACGCGCTGCAGGAACTCGGGCCATTTGAGAGGACGGTTGTCCATCGCGGACGGCAGACGGAATCCGTGCTCCACCAGTGTGCGCTTGCGGGATGCGTCGCCTTCGTACATCGCGCCGATCTGCGGGACCGTCACATGCGACTCGTCGATCACCAGCAGGAAATCGTCCGGGAAGAAGTCGAGCAGGGTATGCGGCGGCGTACCGGGCGCACGGCCGTCGAAGTGACGGGAATAGTTCTCCACGCCGGAGCACACGCCCACCTGCGTAAGCATCTCCAAATCATATGTGGTGCGCATGTTGAGACGTTGCGCCTCAAGCTCCTTGCCCTGCTTCCTGAGCTCGGCCAGACGCTCGTCCAGTTCCTCGCGAATGGTCTTGAGCGCGCGCTCCATGCGGGCCGGCCCCGCCACGTAATGCGACGCCGGAAAGATGTGGATTTCGCTCTCATGGGCGATCTCGTCACCGGTGAGCGGGTGCAGCGTGGAGATGCGGTCGATCTCGTCACCGAAGAATTCGATGCGCACGGCCAGCTCCTCGTAGACGGGGATAATCTCCACCGTGTCGCCGCGCACGCGGAAAGTGCCGCGCGTGAAGGCGATGTCGTTGCGCTTGTACTGCATGGCCACGAACTTGCGCAGCAGGTCGTCGCGATTAATCTCCATGCCCTCTTTCAGCAGCAGCATGCGGCCGGCGTACTCCTCCGGCGTGCCGAGGCCGTAGATGCAGGAAACCGTGGCCACGACCACGCAGTCGCGGCGCGTCAGCAGGTTCGCCGTGGCCTGGTGGCGCAGACGCTCCACATCGTCGTTGATGTTGGAGTCCTTTTCGATGTACGTGTCCGTCTGCGGGATGTACGCCTCGGGCTGGTAGTAGTCATAGTAGGAGACGAAATAGCTGACGGCGTTGTCCGGCATCAGCTCGCGGAATTCGGCGCACAGCTGCGCGGCCAGGGTCTTGTTGGGCTCGATGATGAGGGTCGGACGCTGGAGCTTCTCGATGAGCCACGCGGTGGTGGCCGTCTTGCCGGTGCCGGTGGCGCCCATAAGCACCACATCGTTCTCGCCGTTTTCGATGCGCTGCGCCAGTTCCGCGATGGCCTGCGGCTGATCGCCGGACGGCTGGTACGGTGATTTGACCACAAAAGGCTTGTTCGCACGCTCGATGTTGAATCCCATGGGTCACCATCCTAGACCGGGCTCATAACGAGGTTCCCTTACGGGATAACCGCCGTGCGGTCACGCCTCCCACTGCCGGTACAGCGCATCGGCCTGCGCCAGCATGTCGGGCAACGGCTGGGTGGAGTCGATGACAACATCCGCAATGGCACGACGCTCCTCCTCGCTCGACTGGCTGCGGATACGATCCTCGGCCTGTTCCACGGTCATGCCGCGATTCTCGATCAGCCGGTCGAGACGCATGCATACCGGCGCCTCGACGGTGACGATCTGGTCGAATTCGAATGGAATCGTGTCGATGACCTCGGCGAGCAGCGGCACGTCGTGGACGACAATCAGCGGAGCGCCATTCCCGTCGCGCTCGGCGGCGGCCGCGGCATTCGCCTCCAGCCAACGCGCCTCATCGTAGATCAGCGGATGTTCGATGGCGTCCAACCGTTCGCGCGCCCCCGGCTCGGCCGCTTTGCCGAAGATATGATCGGCGACCCACGACCGGTTCAATGTGCCATCGGCATTGAGCGCATGGGGGCCGAATTCCTTGGCGATCTCCGGTAACGCCACTCCCCCGGGCTCGACCACCCTGCGTGCCAGGGCGTCGTAGTCGATGTGCAGTGCGCCCAACTCGCGCCAGCGCGCCGCCACCGTGCTTTTCCCCGCGGCGATGCCGCCCGTCAATCCGATTCTCATCATGCGTTTCATCGTAGCGGAATACCGCCATCGCTATGCCATTGGGCCAGTAGCCGGTAGTCAGCAGCCCTCGTCAGCAATTCGTCGATGAATGTTGACAGCCTGCAACCCCGATTCGCGGCCCGGTTCCCCTAGGGACACCGCATACGAGAAAACCCGGCCCAATCGGACCGGGTTTTCATCAAACGCTAGGCGTCAGCTTCGCGGCGAACTCACTTGCCGAGCAGCTGGTCGCGCAGGGCGGCGAGCTGATCGGAGTCGGCGAGGGTACCGGTGGTCGGCGCAGCGGAAGAGTAGTTGGAGGTCTCCTCGACCGGCTTCTCTTCCTTCGGGCCCTGACCGTCGGCGGCAGCGGACTCGGCAGCGTTGGCCAGCTCCTTGGCCACGAACTCCTTGTGCTCCTCCCACAGCTCGTGAGCGGCGGCGTACTGGGCCTCCCACTCCTCGCGCTGCTTCTCGAAGCCAGCGATCCACTCGTTGGTGTTCGGGTCGAAGCCTTCGGGGTACTTGTAGTTGCCCTGCTCGTCGTACTCGGCCGGCATGCCGTAGATGGCCGGATCGAAGTCCTCGGAGTTCGGGTCGACGGAGTCGTTGGCCTGCTTGAGGGACAGGGAGATACGGCGACGATCGAGATCGACGTCGATCACCTTGACGAACACGGTCTCGCCCGGCTTGACCACGGTCTCCGGGTTGTCGACGTGACGGTTGGCGAGCTCGGAGATGTGCACCAGGCCCTCGATGCCGTCCTCGACGGAGATGAAGACACCGAACTGAACGATCTTGGTGACCTTGCCCTTGACGATCTGGCCGGGGACGTGGGTGCGAGCGAAGCGCTGCCACGGATCCTCCTGGGTCGCCTTGAGGGACAGGGAGATGCGCTCGCGATCGAGATCGACGTCGAGCACCTCGACGGTGACCTTGTCGCCGACCTTGACGACCTCGGACGGGTGGTCGATGTGCTTCCAGGACAGCTCGGAGACGTGAATCAGGCCGTCAACACCGCCCAGATCGACGAAGGCGCCGAAGTTGACGATGGAGGACACCACGCCCTCACGAATCTGGCCCTTCTTGAGCTGGGACAGGAAGGTCTCACGGACCTCGGACTGGGTCTCCTCGAGGTACTGACGACGGGAGAGGACCACGTTGTTGCGGTTCTTGTCGAGCTCGAGGATCTTGGCCTTGATCTTCTGGCCGATGTACGGGGACAGGTCGCGGACGCGGCGCATCTCCACGAGGGAGGCCGGCAGGAAGCCACGCAGACCGATGTCGACGATGAGGCCGCCCTTGACGGCTTCGATGACGGTGCCCTCAACGACGCCGTCGGCTTCCTTGATCTTCTCGATGTCGCCCCAGGCGCGCTCGTACTGAGCACGCTTCTTGGACAGAATCAGACGGCCTTCCTTGTCTTCCTTGGTGACGACAAGGGCCTCAATCGGATCGCCAACCTTGACGACCTCGTCGGGATCGACGTCCTTCTTGATGGAAAGTTCGCGGGAGGGAATCACACCCTCGGTCTTGTAGCCGATGTCGACCAGGACCTCGTCGTGATCGATCTTGACGACGGTACCCTCGACCAGATCACCATCATCGAAGTTCTTGATGGTGGAATCGACTGCCTTGATGAAGTCCTCTTCGGTGCCGATGTCGTTGATGGCGACCTTGGTGACTTCAGTGTTGTTCTCTGCCATGTATATATATGGTTTCTCAATAGATGGATGGATAATTACTCGATATTCAGTTATGCGCACGCCCAATAAGGGCACAAATATTCAGAATACAGGCATCTATAGTCAAAATTCTTAGAGGAATCCGGGCGTGTCGCCCGGATACTGCCACATCACCTCGGGGCCCCACCCCCGAGGCGTCGCCTACCGGCACTCCACCGGACTGCCGGCTCAACGGCTCCGTGGGCGTGTCGCCCGGATACTGCCACATCGCCCCGTGACTTCACACCCTGAGCCGTTCCGTCAAAGCTGACCGCCGCAGGAGTGAGGCATGTGCATCGCGACACAC
>NZ_JFAO01000007.1:0-55172 GCF_006408945.1 Bifidobacterium sp. UTBIF-78 | reverse complement strand
AGCGGTCAATTCCAAGGAACGCTTACAGCGAGCGCTCGGCCATTTCGACTACGTTGGCGAGGAGCATGGCACGGGTCATGGGGCCCACGCCGCCGGGGTTGGGCGTGTAGGCGGAGGCCTTGTCGTAGCAGGCCTTGTCCACGTCGCCCTTGATGCGGTAGCGTCCGGCCTCCTCATCGAAGACGCGGCTGACGCCGACGTCGACCAGCACGGCACCCTCCTTGATCTTGTCCGGCGTCACGAATCCGGCCGAACCCATCGCGGCCACAATGACGTCGGCCCGGCGCATATGGTCCGTCACGTCGCGTGTGCCGGTGTGGCACAGCGTCACCGTGGCGTTGACGGCGTTGCGCGTGAGCAACAGGCCGATGGTACGCCCGATCGTGATGCCCCGGCCGAGCACGCACACCTCCTTGCCGTTCAGATCGATGTCGTAGGCGTCCAGCAGCTCGATCACGCCGCGAGGAGTGCACGGCAGCGGCGTGGTGATGTCTCCACGCACATGCAGCACCAATTCGCCGAGATTGTACGGATGCATGCCGTCGGCATCCTTGGCCGGGTCGATAAGGTCGATGATGGCGTTCTGGTCGATGCCGCGAGGCAACGGCAATTGCACGATGAATCCGGTGCAGGCGGGGTCCTCGTTGAGTTCGCGCACCGCGTCCGCGATCTCGTCGAACGAGGCTGTGGCGGGTAGGTCCTTCCTCACCGAATTGATGCCCACCTCGGCGCAATCGGCGTGCTTGCCGGCCACGTATCTGAGCGAGCCGAGGTCCTCGCCCACCAGCAGCGTGCCCAGACCCGGCACCACTCCTTGGGCCTTGAGTTTCGCCACACGTTCGGCAAGGTTGGCCTTGATCTCGGCCGCCACCTTCTTGCCGTCGATTTTTGTGGACATCGTTATCCTTCCTGTCAGGATTCGGTGATTATTCGCAACGATAGGCTACTGTTGAAACAAGTCAGTTTTGTTTCGACGGCTCAATGAAGAAGGCATGCCATGGGGATTCGCTTCACTCGATTCGCACGGTTCGCGGCAGCGACCGTGAGCGTTGTTCTGCTGTGCGCCACCGCCGCCTGCGGTGCCGACAATTCCGCGCCGGCCGAGACGGAAACCGAGCCGGACACCACCACCGAGGCCACCGGGCCGATCACCGTCGTGGCTTCCATCAACCAGTGGGGCTCCCTGGCCGCCGAGCTGGGCGGCGACGACGTCGAAGTCACCTCCATCGTGAGCTCCACCAACGTGGACGCCCACGATTTCGAGCCGAAGACCTCGGATGTGGCCAAACTTTCCAAGGCCCAGGTCGTGGTGGCCAACGGCGCCGGATACGACTCATGGGCCACCAAGTCGCTTTCCAAGTCCACAACCCTCGTTTCCGCCGCATCCGTGGTGGGTGCGGTGGAGGGAGACAATCCACACCTATGGTTCTCCAAGGACGCCCGTTCCGGCATGGCCACCGCAATCACCGAAGCTTACGTCAAGGAGCTGCCGAGCAAGAAGGCGGACTTCCAGCAGCGGCTCAAGGATTGGCAGGACGGCGAGAAGCAGCTGGATTCCTGGACCGCGGACTTCACCAAGTCCCACGAAAACCTCACCTATGCGGCGACCGAACCCGTCGCCTACTACCTCATGGCCGATCTTGGCTTCGAGGACGCCACACCCAAGGGCTACACACAGTCGCAGGCCTCCGGCGGCGAGGCCGCACCGGCCGATCTGCAATCGTTCCAGAAGATCATCGAGGGACGCAAGGTGGACGTGCTCATCAACAACACGCAGGAAGCCAGTGATGCGACCAATATGATCACGGGTACGGCCGGCCGCTCCGACGTGCCGGTGGTCGGCGTCACCGAGCAGATGCCGTCCGACGTCCAGACACTGGATGCATGGATCAACCAGCTCATCAACACCATCATTGACGCGGTCGACCCCAGCTATGGTTGCGAGGCCGGCACCGATGACGACACGTCCGCGGATGAATCCGACGACACCGCCGAGCCAAGCGACGGCAACAGTACGGATTCCAAGGACGGCACGTCCGACGACAACACAAACGACGATCCCGCATCGCAGAAGTACATCCGCCTGTGCAAGGCATCCTCCGGCACTTCCACAGGCAACGGCTCGGACGCGGACAGTACCGACGACTCCGGCACATCGTCCGACACACAGGTGCCGTCCAACGCCGGACAGCCCGACCCCGGCAAGTAGGCATCGCCAGTAGCTATCAGCCTTCAGGCTTGCAACAGCCGGAAAAACCCGAAACCCCTCATTGGGGCGACGCCTGGAGCGTTTTGCCGTCGGTTACGGGCCAAGGTGTGCCCCCGGAACTCAAATTCACGTTGATTTGGGCTGCGGGGGCACACCCCTATTACGGGTCGAATTACCACCTTGGCCAAGAATGGCGGAATCATGCGGTTTTTCGATTATGACCGTGTGCCCCCGCAGCTCAAAAGCGTATGAAAAACAGCTACCGGGGCAATGGCTGTGCCCCCGAAGACCGATTCGTGGTCCAAATCAGCTGCGGGGGCACGGTTTCGTGCCACACAAGCCCAAAAACGATGCAATGGACGCTACGGGGGCAATACACATACGCTTCGCGCATCCACAGTGCAGTCTGACAGTGCGGCCCGGCACCCTCAATTGGAGCGGCTCACCATCGCGGAACACCATCGTGGTATTCCACTGGAACACCGTCGAGGACGTTGTCGTTACGCACCATCGTGGAATACCACGCGATTCCGTAGCGAGACTCCACGACGACGCACCGTAACGAACGACCGCACATTCCCGTTGCGCCAATCTCCACCACCCTCGATATTGAGAACGATTGTCAGCATCGTTTGTGATAATCGTGCGACGTGAGTGAATCATCCGATTGCATCGTCTTCAAAGACGCCGCCGTACGCCGCGGCGATCGCGTCATCTGGCAGCATGGCACCTTCGCCATCCCCTCCGGCTCGGTCACCGCCATAGTCGGCACCAACGGCACCGGCAAAACCACCATGATGAAGGCCGAACTCGGCCTCCTTCCGCTGGCCGCCGGCACACTGACCGTTCTTGGACGCCCCGCCGGCGAGCGCAACGCACAGATCGGCTACGTACCGCAAAGCTACGCCTCGGACATCGACTCCAACCTCACCGCCGAACAGTCGGTGCTGTTGGGACTGACCGGCACGCGGTTCGGCATCCACCCGGTCACCAAGGCGCAGCGAGCCAAGGTGCGTGAGGCGATGGAGTTCATCGGCATCGCGGACAAGGCCAAGTACCGCCTTTCCGAGCTATCCGGCGGCCTGCGCCAGCGTGTGGCCATCGCCCAGGCGCTTGTATGCGATCCGAAGCTGCTGATGCTGGACGAGCCGCTCGCCAATCTCGATCTGGCAAGCCAGCGCGCCACCGTGCATGTGCTCGCCAAGCTCAACCGCGAACTCGGCATGACCATCCAGGTGGTCGCACACGATCTGAATATGCTGCTGCCGATTCTGACCGGCGCCGTATACCTTTTGGACGGGCACCCCCACTACGCGGATATGGGCAAGGTGCTCGATTCCACATTGCTCACCCATCTGTACGGCACGCAGGTGCAGGTGGTCACCACGCCGCAGGGCGACATGTTCGTGACTCCCACGCCGGACGAGCCGCGCGATCAGGTGCAGGACATGCACACGGTCGCGGAGGTGGCCCAGATGCACCACCATGTATCCGGAGAGCGGCATGATGCACAGCCCACCGTCGTCCCCGGCAATGCCGATGACGGCCTGCAACGCGCTACTGGTGTTTCGCAGAATCCCGCGCATGATCATGTCCACGTCAATCACGGCGACGGCCCGGACAACACCGTCACCGACGACGCCAGTGGCACTGACGGAAGCGGTCGAGCTGGCGGCACCGGCCGACCCCGGCCAAACAGCAACACCAATCCTCAACTCGACGGCCACAACAGCCACGACGACCGCGACGCCGGAAAGGACGGCAGGTGATGAGCACCATCGATTTCTCCTTCGATCCCGAATGGATGGGCACCCTCACCGCTCCATTCATGACCAACGCCTTCGCGGCCGGACTGTTCATCGCGCTGGCCGCCGGCGTGATGGGATACTTCACCATCGCGCGTCATTCGACCTTCGCCGCGCATGCACTGGCCCATATCGGACTGCCAGGAGCGACGGGCGCCGTGTTGCTGGGTCTTCCGGTCTCGCTGGGCATGGGCGTGTTCGCCTTGGGCGGCGCACTGGTCATCGGCGCATTGGGCAAGCGCGTCTCCGAACGTGAGATCGCCACCGGCACGGTGCTGGCGTTCGCGACCGGCCTGGGTCTGTTCTTCGCAAGACTTTCCAGCTCCGCATCCCAGCAGATGCAGTCGATTCTGTTCGGGTCGATTCTGACCATCACCACCGATCAGATCATCGGTTTCGCCATATTCGACGCACTCCTGCTGGTGCTGTTGGCCGTGATCTACCGTCCGCTGCTGTTCAGCTCGCTGGATGAGCAGGTGGCACAGGCCAAGGGCGTGCCGATCGGGCTGATGAACGTGGCGTTCATGGCCATCATGGCCGGCGTGATCACCATCGCCGTACCGGCCGTGGGCACGTTGCTCATCTTCGCATTGGTCATCACCCCGGCCGCGACCGCCAACATCCTTGTGGGTTCGCCGTTCAAGGCGATGGTCATCGCCAGCGTGCTGTGTCTGGTCTCAATCTGGCTCGGGCTGGTGTTGTCCGCGATGTTCCCCGCTCCCCCGAGCTTCATCATCGTCACGATTTCGACGTTGTTCTGGGCCATCGCCAAAGCCGTTGCATCGCTGAAATCACGGTGACAGCCGGTTTCGTTCCTGATTATTACGATCCGACAGCTGCAATTCGAAAAACCGCAATCTGATAATCGCCGCTATCACACCGGCCGTACCAAGGCCGTGGCGATGGCGGCGATGCCCTCACCACGGCCAGTGAAGCCCATATGGTCGGTGGTGGTCGCGGTCACGGAGACCCGACATCCCATCGCCTCGGACAACGCGGCCTCCGACTCGGCACGGCGAGTGCCGATCTTGGGACGATTGCCGATGATGGCCACGGAAGCCGAGGATGGCTCATAGCCGTGGTTGCGCACGAACGCGACGGTCTCCCGCAGCATCTCGCAGCCGTGCATGCCGGCACCGTGCGCCCCTGCGCCCACGCCGAACAGGGAACCGATATCGCCTAGCCCCGCAGCGGAGAGCACCGCATCAATCAGGGCATGGGCGGCCACATCGCCGTCGGAATCCCCTTCGATGCCCTCGTACCGGGCGGCCTGAACGGCATCCGCGTCTTCCGGCACGGACCAGTGCAGTCCGGCCAGCCACAAGGGTCGACTGGACCCCGGCTCGGCGAACCGGTGCGCGTCGAATCCTTGCCCGATCAACAGATTGTCGTTGGCCATGCGTGCCTCCCTCCGATTGCATTGTCCTTCCGCATCACACCGGAATGTCCGGCGACGGGATAACAACAAAGACTATGCTAACCCGACTCAGCATGCCGATACCGGTCGGACAGGCCAAAACAAAACCCCGGTCCGTCTCAGGCGGAACCGGGGTGACAATCACTTCTTCTTGGATTTCTTCTGGGACTCGATGCGGGCCAGCGTATCGGCGGCGGCCTCCTCGGGCTCCTCGGTGTGGTGCTTCTCATCGCCGGGCTGGGCGGGCTCGTAGCCGAGATTCACGTCAAGCAGGCGCTGGGCATCGGTCTCGTCGATCTTCTCGGACAGCGCTATCTCGGAGGTGAGGATGGAACGGGCCTTGGTGAGCATGCGCTTCTCACCGGCGGACAGGCCGTGCTCGTCCACATCGCGCTGGGCGAGGTCGCGCACCACTTCGGCGATCTTGTTCACGTCGCCGGTGGCGATCTTCTCGACGTTCAGCTTGTATCGACGGGACCAGTTCATCTCCTTCTCGACAATCGGCGTGCGCAGGATCTCGAAGACCTTGGCCACCTCGGATGCGGAGACGATGTCACGGACGCCCACCTTCTTGGCGTTCTCGACCGGAACGTTGATCACCAAACCATCGGAGGACAGCACAGACAGCTGCAGATACTGCCGGGTCACCCCTTTGACGGTCCGCTCGGTGATGGCCTCCACCTTGGCTGCACCATGACGCGGATAGACGACCATATCGCCGACTTTGTAAGACATGTACCCTCCGAGAACCGATCGGCTTACACACAAAAACTCGAATAATTATGCCAGATACCCCGGACCTTGCCCCTGAGAGCGCTCACAGTGGGTGGGAATAGATAAAAAGCGCGTGAATTCGCCATTTTCCGACGCGCCAATGTCGCGTTTCCCCTGTAGGCGCATATACACTTTGGGGCATGGCTACAGAAACGCACATCAAGGAAGATACCGCCACCGTACCAGTCGCCACCGGCGACCTCGATGCGGTAAGCAACGCTGAATTCTACAACCCCCATGCTGTTCTGGGAGGTCATCTCGGCACCGGCAAGCACGCCGATACCGTCACCATCCGCACGCTGCGCCCGCTCGCCAAGGCGGTGACCGTCCTGACCCAGGACGGCAACTACCCGATGCGCCACGAGCACAACGGAGTGTTCGTCGCGACCCTGCCCGCAGCGGGCACCCCCGACAAGCCCGAAATCCCCGACTATCGCATCCGCACCGAGTGGGAGACGGGCGAACTCATCATCGAGGACGACCCGTACCGCTACCTGCCCACGCTCGGCGACATGGACACCTACCTGTTCGGCGAGGGCCGCCACGAGAGGCTGTGGGAAGTGCTCGGCGCGCATGTGCTGCGCTACGACGACCCGATGGGCGGCGCCGATGGACGCCCGGGCCAGGTGGTGGGCACCTCGTTCTCCGTGTGGGCGCCGAATGCCCACGCCGTGCGCGTGGTGGGCGATTTCAACGATTGGGACGGCCATCGCCATGCCATGCGATCGCTCGGCTCCTCCGGCGTGTGGGAGATCTTCATCCCCGGCGTGGCCGCAGGCGAACACTACAAGTTCCAGATTCTCAACGCCAACCATCAGTGGGTGATGAAGGCCGACCCGATGGAGCGCCAGCACGAGGTGCCGCCGAACACGGCCTCCATCGTGACCGAGTCGCACTACGAATGGCAGGACGACGCCTGGATGGAGCACCGCCGCACCACCGAGCCGACCGCCGGCCCGGTCTCCATCTACGAGGTGCACGCCTCCAGCTGGCGCCATGGCCTGACCTACCGCGAACTGGCCAAGCAGCTCGTGGAATACGTCAAGCAGGAGGGCTTCACCCATGTGGAGTTCATGCCGCTGGCCCAGCACCCGTTCTCCGGCTCCTGGGGCTATCAGGTGACCGGTTACTACGCCGTGGACTCCCGTCTGGGCTCCCCCGATGACTTCCGCTTCCTGGTGGACAGCCTGCATCAGGCCGGCATCGGTGTGATCATGGACTGGGTGCCCGCCCACTTCCCGAAGGACGCGTTCGCGCTCGGACGTTTCGACGGCACCCCGCTGTACGAGGACCCGGACCCGCTGCGCGGCGAGCACCCGGACTGGGGCACCTACGTGTTCAACTTCGGGCGTCACGAGGTGCGCAACTTCCTCGTGGCCAACGCCCTGTTCTGGCTTGAGGACCTGCATATCGACGCCCTGCGCGTGGATGCCGTCAGCTCCATGCTCTACCTCGACTACAGCCGCGAGCCCGGCCAGTGGAGGCCGAACATCTACGGCGGCCGCGAGAACCTGGAGGCCATCGACTTCCTCAAGGAGGCCACGGCCACGGCATACAAGAACAACCCGGGCATCATGATGATCGCCGAGGAGTCCACCGCATGGCCGGGCATCACCGCGCCCACGAGCGCCGGCGGCATCGGCTTCGGCCTCAAGTGGAACATGGGCTGGATGCACGATACGCTTGAGTACCTGCACGAGGAGCCCATCAACCGCAAGTGGCACCACAACGAGATCACCTTCTCGATGGTGTATGCCTACTCCGAGCACTACGTGCTGCCCATCAGCCACGACGAGGTCGTGTACGGCAAGGGCTCGCTCTACGGCAAGATGCCGGGCGACGGCTGGCAGAAGCTGGCCGGCGTGCGTTCCCTGTTCGCCTACCAGTGGGCGCACCCGGGCAAGAAGCTCTCCTTCATGGGCAACGAGCTGGCCCAGTGGGGCGAGTGGGATCACAACGCATCCATCGACTGGGACTGCCTCAACTGGGAGGAGCACCGCCGTATCCAGCGCTTCGTCGCCGACCTCAACGCCTTCTACAAGGCCAATCCGGCGCTGTGGAGCCAGGACTTCGACCCGGCGGGCTTCCAGTGGCTCACCAGCGACGACGGCGACCACAACACGTTGAGCTTCCTGCGCATCGGTTCCAAGGGCGAGACGTTGGCCGTGGTGGTCAACTTCTCGGGCGAGGCCTGGTCCGACTATCAGGTGGCGCTGCCCACCGGCGGCAAGTGGACCGAGGTGTTCACCACCGACGACGCCAAGTACGGTGGTTCCGACATCCACAACGGCACGGTGGAGGCGGTCGAGGGTGAGTACCATTCCCGCCCGTACTCCGCGAACATCACCGTTCCCGCCCTCGGGGTTGTATTCTTGAAGCCGGAAGAGGACTGATAGAGGGCAACCACCGAAAAGGACAAAGGAACCGGTTTTATGCTCAATACCACAGCGCGTCAGAATACGACACCGCACACGGTGCTGGTGGTCGAGGACGAGCCCACGCTCGCCACGGCCATCGCCCAGCGCATCACCGCTGAGGGATGGACCGCCCGTGTGGCCGGCGACGGCGCCTCCGCCGTGCAGGCGGCCACGCAGCTCCGCCCCGATCTGGTGATCATGGACATCATGCTTCCGGTGATGGACGGTCTCGAGGCCACCAAGCGCATCGTGGCCGAACGTCCCGTGCCGGTGTTGATTCTGACCGCCCGTGACGACGAGGCGGACAAGGTGATCGGCCTTGGCGCCGGAGCCGATGACTACATGACCAAGCCGTTCTCGATGCGCGAGCTCATCGCCCGCTGCAAGGCGCTGCTGCGCCGCGTGGAGCGGGCCAAGGTGATCGCCAAGAACTCCGAGAACGAGAAGATCCTCGATTTCGGTTCGATGGTGATCGACCCGGCCCAGCGCATCGTGACGGTCGATGGCCAGCAGGTGCATCTGACCCCGACGGAATTCGACCTGCTGGCCACGCTGGCCCGCCGACCGAAGTCCGTGCTCACCCGCGAGAAGCTGCTCGAGGAGGTCTGGGACTGGGTGGATGCCTCCGGCACCCGCACGGTGGACAGCCACGTCAAGGCGCTGCGTCACAAGCTCGGCGCGGACACCATCCGCACCGTGCACGGTGTGGGCTACGCCTTCGAGCCGCCGGCCAAGTAGTCTAGGCAAGTAGTTCCAGACAGGTAGCCCAGACCCGACAGGCTCCCAATCATCCTCGGCATACGGTTCGGATATATTCGGACGTATGCCGAAACAACAACCCAAGCGCCGACTTGGTGTGCTGCGCAAGTACACCAAGTCGGTTGATTTTTTCTCCTCGCTCAAACTCGAGCTGAGCTCCCTGATCGTGATCGCCACCGCCATCGCGTTCGCGATGTGCTGGTTTCTGCTCAAATACGGCTGGTCGGGATGGATCGCCATGCCGCTGACCCTGGTGGTGGCCCTCGGCATCACCTACGTGTTCTCCCGCGGCATCACCGCTCCCCTGCGCCAGATGCGCGACGTGGCCGAGGCGATGGCCGAGGGCGACTACACCGTGCGCGTGGACATCGATCAGGACCGCCACGACGAAGTGGGACAGCTTGCGCGCTCCTTCAATGAGATGGCGGGCGAGCTCGAGCACGCGGACAAGATGCGCCGCGACCTGATCGCCAATGTGAGCCACGAGCTGCGCACTCCCGTCTCCGCGCTGCAGGCCATGGTGGAGAACATGGCCGACGGCGTCACCGAGCCCACCCCGGCCAACCTCGAAGGCATCCTGACCCAGACCAAACGTCTGTCCGATCTCATCGCATTCCTGCTCGACCTGAGCCGCATGGAGGCCGGCGCCGCCAGCCTGAACATCGAGAAGTTCAATTTCGCCGACTTCCTTGACGAGACCATCGAACCGCTGGAGATCGCCGACGGCGGACATGCCCACGACATTCTGGTCCATGTGCCCGCCGATATCTCGATGGAAGGTGATCAGGACCGTCTGCGCCAGCTGTTCACCAACATCATCGCCAACGCGCTCAAGCATTCGGCCGATGGCACCACCGTGCTGGTCGAGGCGCGCGAGGACCGCGACATGGGCACCGTGGTGACCAATGTGGTCAATTACGGCTCGCAAATCGCCCCTTCGGATCGTTCCAGCATTTTCCGCCGATTCGTCAAGGGCAAGACCGGCCCCGGCACCGAATCGGGCGGCACCGGGCTGGGCCTGTCCATCGCGTTGTGGGCGGCGCAGCTGCACGGCGGCACCGTCAAGGTGGTGGATGACGAGCGCGGCGCGGACTTCGAAATCACGCTGCCCCAAGTACCACATCGCCGAATAACCATGAATAACCACGAATAGTCGCAAGTAGGCGCGGATAGTCGCGGGATATGCACCTCACATACTATAATCGAACATACGTTCGAGAGAAGTGGGACCGTATGAATCAGCAGCCATGGGTGGTGTCACCGACGTTGTTCGTCGTACAGATGGCCGGTCATGCCATGCGGGACGCCGGCATCGCGAATGGCGACCTGCTCATCGTGGACCGGTCGAAGGCGCCCGCACCCGGCGACGTGGTGGTGGCTGTGCTGGACGGCGAGCTGGCGGTCAAACGGCTGGTTGCGGCAGGCGCGCATCTGGTGCTGCATGCCGAGAATCCCGCGTATCCGGATTACATCCCGGACGACTGTGCGCCGCCGCCTATCTGGGGCGTGGTCGTGAGTGTGATTCATGCGTTGCGTGACGGCGAATACCCATCCCCGCCGGCCTCCTCTTCGCCGCCTTCGCCGTCCCCGCGATGGGAGGCCACCGCCTGAGCCAGCGCCAACGCGCCGACCGGCAGTGCGCCGGCGTGTCGCAGCACGTCCGTGCACTGCCTCAGCGTGGAGCCGGTGGTGATGATGTCGTCCACCAGCAGCACCGGGGCACCTTGCAGTGATGCGCCGGGCGCCACAGCGATATGACCGCCGATACGCTGGGCGCGCTGGGCCGCAGAAATCTGCTGCACCGAACGACCGCCTCCCGCGGTGCTCACCAGCGCCAGGGACGTGCGGGACGGAATCCCGGCCTCACACAGCGCCTCGGACAACGCACGGACCAGCGGCATCAGATGGCGTCTGCCACGACGCCGCATGGAGGCCGGCGACGAAGGCGCCGGAACCACCAGCACCGGTCGCCGCGGGTCCGGACCGCAAACAGGCATCGCCGTTATCTCCGGCATCGCCGCCATAGTCGCCATCAGCCCCGACCGGGCCAACGTGGCGACCAGAATCCGTGCGAACGGGCCGTCAAGCTCGACATCGTCATGGTCCTTCCAGTCGAGAATGCAACGCCGCACCACGCCTTGATATATGGCGGCCGCATAGGCCATGCCCGACAGACTGCCCTGTAGTTCGCGCCCATAACACCGGTCGAACAGCGCACGGCAATCGTCGCAGAGTACGGCGTCCGGGGCGTCGCAGCCGGCGCAGCCCCGCGGCAGCACTACATCGCGCACCGAACGGCACAACGCCACCAGAGCGCCATCACTCCCCCGCCATCCGGCTCCGGCACGCCGACCGTCGGCCCGTGCGGCATCCATGTCCGCGCGCCTATGGCAGACGCGCCAACAGCGCATCCATCAGGCCAAGCGCATCCTCGGGATCGGTGACGCTCACGCCCCTCGCCCCCGCCTCGACCGCCGGATAGTCATTGCCTCCGGGCGTCATGCGATCGCCGGTGAAGAGGATGTCCCACGCCTCGATGCCGAGTGCGGAGGCGAGCTGCCGGACGGCATAGGCCTTGTCCATGCCGTTGAGGCTCACGTCCACGCTGGAATACCCTCCGGAGCGCACCTTGAGGTCGGGCAGGTCGGCCCGCACGGCTTCGGCGAGCGCCTGCTTCTTCCGGTTGTCCGGGTCCCATTGGCGTTTGACCTCCACCGGCGCGTACTGGCCGTGGGCGGAGAAGGTGATCTGGCTGCCGCGGTTCTCGATGCGCGGCCCCCATACGCGCTCCTCCCACAGCCCCAGTTCCTTGGCGTGGCGTTCCAGACTGGATTCGACCGTGGCGACGGTGTCCGGGTCCAGATCATGGGAGTAGACCAACGCCCATGCCGAACCGTTCCAACGGTAGTATCGCGAGCCGGATGTGGGCATGACGTGCAGATGGGTGCGGTCGGCGGTCCCGTCGAGCACATCCAGCACCTGCGACGTGACGACGTCCATGCTGCCGCCGGAGATCAGGGCCACTTCGGCCCGTGCGGTCAATGCGCTGAACCGTTCGATCATGGCGGGTTTCATCGGCTGTTTGGAGCTGGCCAGCGTGTTGTCCAGATCAAAGCCGTACACCTTGGCCGTACGGCATAGTTCATCCATATCGCATGCGGTCCACGAGCGCACCTTCATCCGTCCGTGTCCTCCTTAGGCAAAGTTTCCCCGTGCACCAATGGTAACGCAAATCGTCGCTGGCGGCGCATGTCCGTCGCCTTGTCCTATGGTGGGAACCATGCTTCAACCGCCTTGGAACGCCCGCGTGTACCGGAATCGGCATGGACGCGGCACCCGCACCCCGATGTTCGGCACCCGTCTGCCCCGCTACCGCACCCGTACCGGCATGTTCGACGACATGGTGGCCGCGCAGGTGCGCAGGCTCGGCGAGGCGTGGCCTCAGCTGGTGCGTCCGCTGCAGTTCGCCGTGGAGGATGTGCCACCCTCCGATCCCACGCCGTGGCAGACCGAGCCGAATCTGACCTCGCAGTGCTTCCCGGCGAGCCATGGGATTCCGGCGCGCGTCGTGCTCTACCGCATGCCGTTGCAGACCGAGGCCCCCACCAAGATGGAGCTCCAGCTGGCGATTCGCGACGAACTGGTGTCACGGATCGCTGAACTGTACGGGCGTCGTCCGGAGGAGATCGACCCCGACTGGGGGCTGTGAGGGTTTATCGCACGATGGAGGAATCGTTGCGGGCCCAGATATGGGCGGTCGCCGGCATCAGCGGCGTCGCCCCGATGGCGGCCAGACCGGCCACTTTCCCGTCGCCCAGCTTGTCACGGGTGAACCGCACGCCCCATCCAACGTGCTTGGACTGGTCCTCGACGAGGATCACGGCTGCGTCAGCATCGTCGGAGCCCAGCTCCGAGGCCGGAATGGACGTGCCGGCGTTGGCCCCAAGCTTGACCTCGCGGCTCTTGAGCGCGTTGCCCTTGGCATCGTACGCATGCACGGTGGCGCTGGTCTCCGTATTGGCGAGATTGGCCAGCGTGACGGTGCCGGTGACGCCGTCCGGCAGGGTCAGTCCGGAGAATTCCACGGCGGCACCGGCGTTGATGAGCGCGAAGTCGGCCTGACCGTCATCACCCGAACGGGTCGTCTTGGCGGTCAGGAACAGCTTGTCTTCGGCGCTGGAGACGAGGCCGAGCGCATCTTTCGGCGCATCGCCGAGATCCACGACCGACACCTTGCCGGCGTTCACGGTGAGGTCCTTGGCCTCGACGAGACCGTGCCCCGTAATCCATGACAGGGTGGTTTTGGTATCGGCATCGGCGAACAGATAGGCTGTGACGGCATCGCCCTCGCGGATCGAGGGAACCACCGAGGCATTGGAGGCGGTGCCGAGCGGCGTGGCGAAGTCGGAGCCCTTGGATGTCAGACCGTCCATGGACACCACACGGACCACGGCGGAGACCGGCGTCTCCTTGCTGGAGACCGTCACGTACAGACCATTCTGGTTGCTGGCCGCCGCGGACAGCTCCAGCATCCCCTCACCCGAGGCCGGTACGACCAGCGAGGATTGCGTGGACAGGGTGAGTCTGCTGGCCGCCGTGGTTCCCCATACGGCGATATCGACCGTGGTCGGTTTGGTGGAGGGGTTGGCGACGATGAGCTGCTGCGTGGTTCCGGTGGCCGTGGAGGGCAGCAGGAACGACTCGCGCAACGCCGTGGTGACGCAGGATGCAGCGGAGACGCCCTTGAGATCGCCTTCCGACGCCCACGATGCGATGGCCCCGGCCGTGCCCGTGCCGGTCTGCGCCGTGAGCATGCGGGTGTCGAGGAGGCGAGAGCCCTGATCGATCGCCTCGGATGCGGTCTTCACGTCGTCCTCGTCGGTGGCGTCCGCATCCTTGAGCGCGACGGAATCCGAGGAGGACTTGCCGCCGAACACGGCTGCGGAGGCACTGTAGACCGAACCGAACGAGGCGTAGCGGGCCTGCGTGGTTAGGTCGCCGACCGTGGCCTGGAAGGCGCTGTCGCCGTAGGTTCCGGAGTCGGCGAGCGCCATGGGCGCCGGGCAGTAGGCATCCGACTGCGTGGGGCTGACGGTCCGGTCAATGGCGTTGTTGCCCGCCGCGACCTTGTCCACCCATGTCGCGGGGCCGGGCAGCACCATCAGCGCGGCGAACAGGGCTACGAGGACGATCATGGTGATCAGCCCGATGATCACGTGGGCGACGCGTCTGGGCGTGGATGCGTTTGCGCTCATGCTTCCTCCTCCAATCCGTTCACCAGTCGCCTACGGGGCAGGGCGACCAGACAGTACAGTGCGAGCACGACCGACAGGCACACCAGCCAGGCCACGCGCCAGCCGCTGCTCTGCGTGCGGCGCTGCCAAGAGGTGTCCACGTTCTGGGATTCGGCGGACCGGAGCGTGAGGCGGTAGTAGACGCCGTCATCGGTGCTCACCAGCGCCTGCGTGCCGTCCGATGCGGCGATGTTGGCATTCAATTGCTCATAGGGCGTGGCCGTGGCTGCGGATTCGCCGTCCGAGACCACGTAGATGCCGCCGAAGCCCAGACCGGAGATGGTGGCGATGGCCTGCTCGTCCGGGTTCGACAGCAGCGTGGCGCACGCCTGGGCGAGCGCGCTGTCGATGGCGTCGTGTTCGCCGTTCACGAGTCGCGCACGCTGGGCGGGTGAACTGTCGATGAGATCGCCGCGTGAAGTGCGCATCACGGCGTAATCGACGGCGTTACGGGTCTGCGCGCTGATGGCCAGCACCCGGTGATCGGCGCCCGAGGACAGGTAATCCGTGGTGACCATGGGCAGGCCCGCGCGGGACATGGCAAGCCCGCCATCGCGGTGTCGTTCGATCCCGTACCAGCATTGCACGGCCACGCAGCACACCAGCAGAATCGACAGCAGGGCACGACCGGAGACGATGACCGGACGCAGACCGTCACGGCGCGTCGTCTCGATCTCACCGACGGCATGCAACGGGTGGAAGCGCTTGACCGCACCGCCGGCCACCAGCGACACGCAGGACAGGAGGCCGAGGATCATCAGCAGGATGCCGGGCGAGGCCGAACCGGCCACCACGCCGTCGGCATCCACCGCGATGGCCACCCGGCTGGAGACCAAGGCCAGCGCCGCGCCGCAGAGGATGACCACCCACATCAGACGCGAGGCCCTGAGCGCAAACGGCAGCACCAGCGAGGCGATGGCGAGCACGGTCATGACAAGGAACAGCACGGTGACCGCCAGATCGAGCGGATCGGCCGACAGCGGCCGCCAATCCAACGCACGGCCCGCGGCCTCAAGCAGACTCAACGCAGCCGGCGAACCGTTGACGTCGGACGACGGGGTCGTGATGTCGCCGAACAATTGGCGCCACGAGCCCAGATGGGCGTAACGGACCGCATTGACCAGCGTGGGGGCCACGGCGAAGGCGGCGGGCACGGGGATGAGCAGCAGTGTGGCCCGCTTGCGCCGGACGAACAACAGGAACGCCGGGAATGCCACGATCAAAGCCAGCAACAGCTGCGGCTCGGCGGCCACCGCGGGGATGAAGCACAGGGCGGACAGCGCGGCGGCCTGCACGGATGGGCGCGGTCTGAGCGGGTCCTCGGTGTGGTACATGCCCACGGCCCGGAACACGAATGCGAAGGCGGCGGGCAGGAACACGAGCACGGTGAGCATCGGCAGGTTCGCCTGCGCATACCAGCCGAACATGATTCCCGTGGAGGCCCACAGCAGTCCTCCCAGCACGCGGACCACATCCGAACGGGTGAAGATGCCAGCGAGCGCCCAGAACGACAATGCGGCAAGAGGAGCCGCGGCGAACAGCATCAGGGCGAGGGCGCCGCCCACATGGCCCAGCGTGACGAGCGAGGAGACCATCAGCACGAGCAGCCACGGCGTCGGCGGCGCGGGTATGCCGGTGCCGGCCCCGAACACCCACGGCGTGGTGGCGGCTTGCGCGAGCTGGTGGAAGCTGGCCCCGGTGGGCAGCAGCGCATGCGAGTACAGCGAGCCGTCCGAGAACACGGCCCGGAACACCGGCCAGTGCAGGCCCACGATGCCCGCGAATGACACGAACGCCATTATCAGCGCCCATGTCCAGCGCCGACGGATACGCGCCTTGAGATGCGCCCGTTCCAGCGGGCTGAGCAGCACCACGCCCTGCTGGGCTTCGAAGGCGTCGCGCCGGTCATGGAACTGGGTGATCTGCCGACGGTCGGCGGTGAGCACCTGCAACGAGGACATGGGCACCTTGGCCTGCTTCGCCACCAGGCGACGCGAGCGCATGGCTCCGGGAATGGAGGTCAGCGCCAACCACGGCAGGCACAACTCGGCCCACGCCTCGAACGGTTTCTTACCGAACAGCATGGCGATGGCCACGCCGAAGCTGCGGATGAGCCGCCACAGCCACACGACGATCCAGGAGGACATGGCCATGTCCGTGTACCGGTAGCGCTGGGCGGCGCGGGCCACGGCCACACCATGGCGTACGGCGTGGTCCGAGGTCAGCGCCTCGCCACCGCGCGTGCGCACGCCCTCGTAACGGGCGCGACGATGGGCGATCTCGGCGCGCGGCACGACCACCACACGGCCTCCGCTCAAGCATACGCGACGGCAGAAATCCATCGATTCGCCATAGGTGGTGAACCAGGGATTGATGCCTTTGATCCGTTGGAACTGGTTCAGGGAGACCAGTGCGCCGGCCAGGGACACGGCGAACACATCCTGCCGGCCGTCGTATTGTTCCTGGTCGGGCTCACCGTCCACCACCAGCGAGTGCACGGTGTGACGGCCGGCGTACAGACCCACGTTATGCAGTTGGGTGCCGTCCCAATCGCACTGCTTGCAGCCGAGAACGCTGGCGCCGGGCGTGTTGCGCCACGCCTCCAACAGCCGCTCCAGACAGTATGCGTCCGCAGGCCGGGAGTCGTCGTGCAGAAGCCACAACGCGCGGGTCTCGGGATTGAGTTCGGCATAGTCGAGGGCCTTGTTCACGGCATCGCCGAAGGAACGCGCGCCCTTGGCCCTGACGATGCGCACGTCGACGCGTTTGGACTGCGGCATCTCCATGACCGGGCCCGACGGCGAGGGAATCACCTCGAACGAGCTGGTGACGGGCTGGCCGGTGGCACCGGTGGCGTCGGCGATGACGATGGTGCCCGGCAGCACATTCTGTGTAAGTACGGAACGCAATGTGGCCGTCAGGAAACGGACATCCTCTTCGACGGTGATCACCGCGGCGATGCCGGCATCGACATCCTGTCGGTGGGTATACGGCCTGGATGCCATCGCTTCGGCCAACGCCTGCTGAATATCACTGTTACCTGTCGGACTCATAGACCCCCACACTAGTAGACGCCACCGCCGGGTCGGCGTGTACGGCGGCAAACCACCACATAACCACTGATTTCATCCGATTCCACCGATGGCGCCACGATTCCACCGATGGCCCAAGGCTTGTCATCCGCGAGACCCGCCGTGCCCGGACGGTCCGGGCGCATCCGTATGCCGCGCCGACGTAAAGGAGCCGTGGGAGACGTCTTGACCCACCACTCGGACTCACCACTCACCGATCCGCAACGACGCAGACGGCGTCATGCCGCAGAATCGATTGCGCAAAGGCAATTGCGCGGAGGCGATTGCGACGCCGCCGACCGACCATACGCGCACGCGTCAGGCCTGTTCGCGATGGCTTTTCTTGTAGCGGCGGCGTTCGCGCTCGCTCATGCCACCCCAGATGCCGAACCGCTCGTCATGGTCGATGGCCCATTTGAGGCACTGCTCACGGACCTCGCACTTGGCGCACACACGCTTGGCGTCACGCGTCGATCCGCCTTTTTCCGGGAAGAACGCCTCCGGGTCGGTCTGGGCGCACAACGCCTTGTGCTGCCAGGACACGTCGCCGTCCGGCTTGAACAGCCCCCATAGCGTGTTCCACTGCTCCTGCTCTTCGGCGGATTCGTCGACTACCCCCCACATGCGACTCTCCTTGCCCCAAGCATTCAATTGACGGTTTACATTACACTCATACCCTCATATTTTTGTCAAATGGTATCTCGTGTCATTACGCTGTTCAGCTGAAAACTGTGCTATACGGGGCCACTTGCCCGGATTGGCGCGATGCGCACGGCGCGTGAACGGTATTGTGCTGTTCCTGCGGAGGAACATGGCGGGCCTGCCGCGTCCGACCGCCACTGTGACAAAGTGGCTTTCAGACTATCGACGGCACATGATCTACGGCACATGGAGGAATTGCATGGCGCAGGAAACCGGTGGAGCGGAACAGCAGATCAATCCGCCGAGCTTCGTTCCCTCCGCCGACCGCCGTCCGCGCACATCGGCGGCGTCGGGCAACGCCGGTTCCACAGCCCAGCCGGCACCGACCTGGTCGTCCCGCGCGACAGGCGGTCCGCGACGTGCCGCGGATTCCGACTCCGCCGTCCCACCGGCCATCCGTCCGGCCGGCGCCCGTTCACGAAGAAGCGCGGCGCCCGCTTTCGGCGCTTCCGCCCCACATGACGCCGCCGCCGACGCCTCCGGGCAGTCTGCATCATCGGTGCCCGCCGATCGACCCGTCGCACCGCCCCCCAGCTTCTCCCCCAACGCGCGGCGCACGACCCGTCGCCTCATCCCCACAGGAGGCGACGCGACGCCGCAGAGCATCACCCCGACGCGCACCCGCCGTTCCTCGGGTTCCCCGCGCACCACGGTCCGCCCCGCAGGCGTGTCCTCGGCGACGTCCTTCCCGGCCAATGCGACGCGTCCGGCCATGCCCTCCTCGCGGGCGGCCCAAGCCCCGGTTGAAGGCGCCATGGCCGCTGTCGGCGCGCGTCCGCGCCGGCACCGCGCCGCGCACATCACCGTCGTCGCGCTGGCCGTCCTGCTGGCCGCACTGGCCGCCTCCGTCTTCGGCGCCTGGGTCTGGGTCAACGGCAAACTCAACAAGGCCGACTGGCTGACCGACACCGCGGACACCCCGCCCTCCACCTGGCTGATCCTCGGTTCGGACGAACGCGACGGTTCGACCGATTACGGCGGCGTGGACGACATCACCGGCTATCGCACCGACACGATTCTGGTGCTCACCAAGCCCAAGACCGGCGCGAGCTCCCTGATCTCCATCCCCCGCGATTCGCTGATGAACGTGGACGGCCAGTACATGAAGATCAACTCGGTGGCGCAGTTCGCCGGCTCGAAGGCGCTGGTGGGCGAGGTCGAGCAGCTCACCGGGCAGAAGATCGATCATGTGGCGCAGATCAAGTTCGGTGGCCTGCAGAACGTGGTGAACGCACTCGGCGGCGTCCAGCTCTGCTACGACCAGGACGTCCAGGACGCCTATTCCGGCCTCAACTGGCAGGCCGGATGCCATACCGCGGACGGTGCCACGGCCCTGTCCTTCTCCCGCATGCGCTACGCGGATGCGCAGGGCGATTTCGGGCGTAACGAGCGGCAGCGTCAGGTCATCGCGGCAATCGTCAAGAAGGCATCCAGCGCCCAGACACTGACGAATCCGGCCAAGGTGACCGCCGTGGCGGACGCCGGTCTGAGCTCGCTCACCGTGGACGAGCGGACCTCGCCGCTCACCTTGGTGTCGATGGCGATGGCCTTCAAGGACGCCACCGGCTCCGAAGGCATCTCGGGCAGCGTCTACTGGACTGACCCCGATTACTACGTGGATGGCGTGGGTTCGTCGGTGCTGCTGGATGACGCGAGGAACACCGAACTGTTCAGCGAACTGGCCGCCGGCACGCATGCCTCCGGCACCGTGGGCACCCTTGCCGAAGGCTGATCCCGCGCGGCTTGGGTCCTGACCCGCACGGGGCGCGCCGATGTCCGGATGCCGATTCGGATACCAATGTGGATAACTCGGCAAGCTGGAACCACATGGGTCGATACGGCTTGCCTGGCGCCCCGGCATCGTCCACGCTGGGAGGCATGTCCAGACATGCACAGCACCGTCGCCGTCCACACCCCTCACGCGCCTCGCAGCCCCATCAGGCAGGAAAGGGCGGCGCCGCCAGCGACCCGCGCGCCAAGCTCATGGTCTTCGCCATGGCCGCTCCCCTGTTCGCCCAAGTCATGATGATCGCAGTGATGATCGCGCAAGGGCAATGGATGTTCGCGATGATGGTGGTCCCCGGCGCCATCGGATGCCTCGCCTCGGTGCTCATCGCCATCCCCTGGCGCTCCCCCGGCCAAATCGAAACCACTCCCGCTGCGGCCGCTGCAGGGCCATCCGGCGCCATCGTCAACGACGACACGGGAGGTACGATCGGATTCGATGCCATGGCCTCGGACACCATCGAGACGCTGCTGGGTTTCGACCGGATGCCTTGGCGCAGCATCGTGGCGCAATGGCTGAGGCCCGCCAGTCTCGCCGTGCCGCTCGGCTCGACCGGCACAGGTCGTTTCGACCTCGATCTGGTCCGTCAGGGACCGCATGCGCTGGTGGCGGGAACCACCGGTTCCGGCAAATCGGTATTGCTGCAGAGCTGGTGTCTGGCGCTTGCCTCCCGCAACGGTCCGGACCGGCTGAATTTCGTCTTCCTTGATTTCAAGGGCGGCTCCGCGTTCCGCACGCTGGAGCGGCTGCCCCACACCGTGGGCAACGTCTGCGACCTTGATCTGGACCACGCGGCACGCGCCCTGCGCGCGCTGGAGGCCGAACTGACCCGTCGTGAACGACTAGCCGCATCGTTCCATGCCGCGCACATCGAAGATCTTCCACTGCCGCCGCCGCGCCTGATGGTGGTCATCGACGAGTTCCACGCGCTGAAGGACCAACTGCCGGATTACATCGGGCGTCTGGTGCGCATCGCCTCGCTCGGGCGTTCCCTGGGCATGCATCTCATCGCCTGCACGCAGAATCCGCTCGGTCAGGTCAACGCCGATATGAAGGCGAACATGGCCATCAACATCTGTCTGCGCGTGCGTGACGCGATGCAGTCGACGGAGCTGCTCGGCGACGGCCGCGCAGCCTCGATCCCACCCGCGTTGCCCGGATCGGCGTATTGCAATGACGGCGAACAGGTCAGCGCCTTCCGCTGCGCCTCGGTGGATGACGTGGCGCGCTGCTGCCGTCAGATCGTCCTCGCCGACCGGTTCATGGAATCGGTCCCCATCCCGCAGCTGTTCACCGCCCCGCTGCCAAGCCGTGTCGCACGGCGTCCTCTACCCCGAGCGGAATCGAACCGACTCCCCGACCGGCTGTGGTTCGGGCTTGCGGACAACGGCATCACCCTCATGGATGCGACCTTGCCCGTCACCGGAGGCAACGTCGGGGTCATCGGCGCGCACGGCCGCGGCAAGACCACGCTGCTCGCCACGTTGGCGCGGGAACTGGCAGTGGACGGCCACGGCGGATCGGATGCCTCCGTGCGGCTCTTCGACGACGCGGACGAGCTGCTCGACCCGTTCAACGCCGACGACGAGGCCGCCTCGTTCCGCGACGCGCTGGCCAACCCCGCCGTCACCGTGGTATTCGCGGTGTCCTCCGCGCGGCATGTGCGTGTGCCGGAGCATTGCGTCACGCGCATCGTGTTCCCCTGCGGCGAGCGTTCCGCCGATCTGATGGCGGGCGTCCCATCGAACCTGTTGAGCATGCTCGGGCAACGCGATCTGGACACGCCCGGACGCGCGGTGCTGATTACCGGCGCGGCCGCGTGCCTCGTCCAATGTGCCGTTTGACTACTTCGCTACTTTCTAGGCATAACCTCTTGAAAAACGCCATGGTTCGTGGTTACCTTGATAGGAGCGTAAGGAACAACACCAGCCAGGGGTTTAGAAATTAGGGAGGCAAGCATTGAGCAGCGCTTATGATTGGCGAGCCAAGGCGGCATGTCGTGACAAGGACCCGGAACTTTTCTTCCCGGTGGGCAACACCGGTGCCGCATACCAGCAGATCGAGGAGGCCAAGGCCGTTTGCCGCACCTGCAAGGTGATTGACGCGTGCCTCAAGTGCGCGCTGGATACCAATCAGGACTACGGCGTGTGGGGTGGCCTGAGCGAGGACGAGCGTCGCGCGCTGAAGCGTCGCGCCATGCGCGCCCGCCGCTCCCAGGCCATGCAGATGCAGATCTGATTCCGGCCAGTCTCCGATTCGTCCGACGAGCGCCGGCGCACAAGCCGTCGGTGCGTAATGGAAAACCCTCCCGAATTGGGAGGGTTTTCTCGTATCAAGTCACGAATCTCCGACGCGGGACGCCGATGCTACTCCTCCTGGGCGGCGCGCAGCTTCATGTCGAGCACCACACGGGTGCCGCCCTCGCGACGCGGCTCCCAATGCACGGAACCGCCGAAGTCGTTGGTCACGAACGTGTTGATGATCTGCGTGCCAAGTCCCGAGCCGGAGGAACGCGCCAGACCGTTCTGCTCCTCGGAGCCAAGGCCGGTGCCGTCATCCTCCACCACCACGTTGAGGTTGGAGCCGGAACGTCCCACGGAGATGACGATATGTCCCTCCTTGCGTCCCTCGAATCCGTGCTCCACCGAATTGGTGATGAGCTCGGTAAGCACCAGCGAGAGTGGCGTGGCGTCCTGGGCGGGCATCATGCCGAACTTGCCCATGAAGTTGATCTCGATATGCTGGTCCTTCATCGTCGCCAGATCCACGGCCATGCGCAGCAGGTTGGAGATCACCTTGTCGAAGTCCACGATCTCGTCCGCGGTCTGGCTCAGGCCCTCGTGCACCATGGCGATGGTCTGCACGCGGCGCTGCGCCTCCTGCAGCTCCTTCTTGACCTCCTCGGACTTGGTCTTGCGCGCCTGAAGCCTCAGCAGGGCGGAGACCGCCTGCAGATTGTTCTTGACGCGATGGTGGATTTCGGAGATCGTGGCGTTCTTGGTCTGCAGCTCCTGTTCGCGACGGCGTAGCTCGGTGACGTCACGGCACAGGATGATCGCGCCGACGCGACCGTTGTTGTCGTACAGCGGCAGCGAGCGCATGGACACGGCGGAACGGTTGGCGTTGAGCTCGGAATCGACGGCCGCCTTGCCGGAGAGTACGAGCGGCAGCGTCTCGGGCACCTCGTCGTTCTCCTTGATGAGCTGGGTGCCCAGTTCGCTCAGGTACTGGCCGGGCATCGTGGTGAGCAGACCCAGGCGGCGGAAGCAACTGATGGCGTTGGGCGCGGCGTAGCGCACCACGCCGTCCATGGTGAGGATGATGAAGCCGTCCGCCACGCGGGCGATGTGGCGCTGGCTCATGACCGAGTCCTTGTACGGGAACTGGCCGCGGGGAATCATCTCGTACAGCTGCTTGCCGGCGTTGATGCTTTCGGATTCGTACCGGCCGTTGGATTCGCGGGTGGCCATGTTCGTCTCGCGCACGACCAGTCCCAGCGTCTTGCCGTTGTGGCGCACCGGCGCATACACGTTGCATACGGTGGCCTTGCCCACGGTCCTGAGCACGGTGGAACGGAAAACCACGCTGGACTGCATGGCGGCGTCCAGCTCGCCCATCATGTCGTCGGGCATGACCTCGCCGACCACGTCCTCGCCGCGCAGCGTCATCACGGTGGAGGGGCGGCATTGCTCGGCCACCACGTACTTGCCGGAACCGTCCTGCACCAGCAGCAGCAGATCGGCGAAGCTCAGGTCGGCAATCACCTGCCAGTCGGCGACCAGATGGTGGAGCCATTCACGGTCTTCATCGTCGAAATCGGGGCGCGTTGCGAGGATATGTGAGAAATCTGCCATAGGCACCATGATACGCAGGACGCGGCCTGAAGCCGGACATGATGTCGCACGAAACCGCCGGCCGTCTCAGGCGGTCATCGCAGCGTACACGGCGGAGGACGCCCCGACGATGGCCTGCTGCGCGGTGGCCGAATCGACGCCGGAGGTCATGATCACCAGCACGTAATCGCGCGCGGAACCGTCGGCGGCCTTGCCCCAGATGATGGCCGCATCGTTTTCCACGCCGCCGAGCTCTCCGGTTTTGTTGGCCACTTGGATTCCGGCCGGCACTCCGGACGGAATCTTGTTGCGTCGGGTCTGCCCTTCGAGCAGCGTGAGCATGGATTGACTTGCCTCCGGGGAGACCAGTTGGCCCCGGTAGAGCGCAGCGAGCAGACGGCCGCAGTCCGCCGAGGAGGTCCAGTTCTCGGTGCCGCTGCCATCGGTTCCCGCATCGGACAGGGCCCTCAACTGTCTGGACGAGGCGAATCCGTATCGTGCCGCGGTGTCGGTGACCCGTTGCATGCCGACGGCCATGTCGCCGTCGCCGATCATGAGAACCAGCTGGTTGGTGGCCGAGTTCGAGCTGACGGTGATCATCTCACCGAGCAGCGCATCCGTGTTCCGGCCGCCGGTGTTCAACGTGCCCGAGGCGAGTCGGTCATAGATGGTCAGCATCACGTACAGCTTGATCTCCGAAGCGGCGACCATCGGCTGTTCGTTGAGGCTGACGGTCGCGCCGGACGTCAGATCCTCGGCGTATGCGGACCAGGTGCCGCCACTGGCGGACATGGCCGTCGCGATGGCCGTCTTGACATCGGCCATGCGCGCTTCGCCGGCCTTGCGACCGACGATGCCGGCGTTCGGCTGCGGGACGCCGCTGCGATTCAGGACCTCATGGCCCGGCGTCGTGAGATCCGCGGCTCCGCTGACGTCCTCGGATGCGATGGATCGGCCGGATGCCGGCTCGCTGGCATTTCGGGACGACTCCCCCGTCGAGGTCGAGGGACGCGGCATCCACCAGACGAAGACGCCGGCGAGCACGACGGCCACGGCGACAAGCGCCGCGACGGCAACGACGATCATTCCCCGCGCGCCGAATCCCGCTCGCGACACAGCATGACGGCGCTGATGACGTGCCATGACGCCTCACTGCTTCAACGTCGCGTCAACGCTGGCGAGCACCTTGCTCATCAGGTCGGCGGCCACGGCCTTGCCCTGATACTGGGTGACCACCGACACCGCGGCCTTATGCCCGTTGGCCTCGACGATGGCGAAATAGTTCCAGGTGTCCTGAATGCCCTGGCCGCGATGGGCGTGGACGGTCATGCCGGCCGGAATCACGACGCCTTCGGCAGCGATGTCCACGTTCATGAGCGATGCGCCGCCCTTGGCGTCCACCGAGGCGAGCATCAGGGCCGCGTCCCTCGAGGAGCTGTAGTTCTCATAGCCGCTGTTGCTGGCGGCCACGTCGCCGTAGTTACGCGAGAAGCTGGTGCCGCTGTAGCCGTGGGAGGAGGACCATGCATTGACGGCATCCCAGCCGCCGAGCGCCGCGGCCACATTGTTGCCCGAAGCGTTGTCCATCGTGCCCATCATCGTGGCTGCCTGCGCCTTGGCGTCGTCGTTGCCGCTGTCCATCGCGGCGAGGTACACCGGCAGATACAGACCGGCGGCCACGAACTGCTTGCCGGACTGCGAGGTGGTGGCGATCACCGCGTCCGAGGAGGACTTGGCCTTGGCGCTTTCGTCGTTGATCACCATCGCGGAGACGGCCACGTCCGACGAAGAGTACTGATCGGCGATCGCCGACAGCTGGCTTGACGTGATGACCGGGCCGGTCTCCTCCGGCTGCGAGTCGGTCTTCGAGGCGTCCGACTCGTCCTTGTCCTTGTCCGTATCCTTGTCCGATTCATCCGCCGAGGACTTCTTGTCCTTGTCGGCCGTGTCATCCGAGGCACTCTCGTCTTTCTCGCCGCTGGAGGCGGTCTGCGACGTGGACGCGCCCGGCTGCCCGCCCCACAACCCCATGGTATGGGTCACGAACAGTCCGATGACCAGCGCCGTCGCGCAGATTAGTGCGATCAACGTGACGATGATGGCCGTGGAACGCTTGTTGGAGGAGGTTTGTGCCGGGGAAACACCAGACTGGACCGCCATCACTCCCGTAGGCGCCGGCACGGTGGGTGCGGTGGACGATGTGATGGGCGCGTTCATGGCGGGCAGCTGCCCCGCGCCGGCCAACGGAGGCATTGGCACGACGGGTGTCTGACCGGCATTCGGCATCTGTCCGGCCGCCACGGCGTCCGACGGGAGTCCCGGGGCTCCCGAAGCCGTCTGCGCGGGGTCCACCAGTGTGTGGTCAGCTCCCGCACCGGCCGACGCAGCGGGATGTTCCAGCGGCGTACCGCACTGCGTGCAGAACGCATCGTCATCATTGTTGGCAAAGCCGCATTCGGTGCAATACACCATGGCCCGACCCCTTGATTCTCTTCGGCATTCATTCTCGGATTCCATCGTATCGCCATCTCCGGGTGATAGTGTTCACATGACTTGCGTATTGACAAGTCGCGAAGTTACGTTAACGTAGGTTACGGCAGCGTAAGGAATGGATATCAGTCCTGGAATGGGGGCAATCATGGCATCAGCGACCGATGACAGCCAGCACGCTCAAGCCGTCACGTCGAATCGGGAGGGGGACGGCACCGGCGATGGCGACACGTTCCGCCCCGCCGCCGCAAAGCCCAATCCAGAGGTGGAGGCCAAACGACAGGCGGCCATCAAGGCCCGTGAGCAGGCCCTGCAGGCCAAGGCCGACGCAATCCGCGCCAAAGGCCAGTTCAAGGCCGAGGCCATCCGGGCCAAGGCCGAGGAGAAGGCACGCCGCGTGCTGGCGAAGTCGGAGAACCACGCGCTGAAGGTCGAGGGCATCGCCCCGGCCGAAGTGGAGCGCAAGATTCGTCTCGATGTGCATGGACGTCCGAAGCCGGCGATGCGCGGCTGGATTCACGCGGTGGCGGCCCCGCTGTCGTTGGCGGCCGGCATCGTGCTCATCTGTCTGGCGCAGGGCGCCGGCCTCAAATGGGCGTGCGCGGTGTTCATGACCGCATCGCTGGTGCTCTTCACCAATTCGGCCTGCTACCATCTGGGCGACTGGAGCCCACGGGTGACCGACGTGCTGCGGCGCATCGACCATGTGAACATCTTCCTGCTCATCGCCGGCACGTACACGCCGGTCTCGTTCGCATTGGAACCATTCTGGCGCAATTTCATCATCATCTCGATGTGGGCGTGCACGTTGGTGGCGCTGGTGATCCATGTGATCTGGATCAATGCGCCACGCTGGCTGTACACCGTCGTGTACATCGTCTTCGGCATCTACGGACTGGCGTTCATGATGCTGTTCTGGAAGTCGCCGTATGCCGGCCCTGCCGTGGTGGTGCTGCTATGCTCCGGAGGCGCATGCTACATCCTCGGCGCCATCGTCTACGCGCTGCGCAAGCCGGACCCCTGGCCGCGAGTGTTCGGATTCCATGAGATCTTCCACTGTGGCACCGTCGCGGGTTACGCCTGCCATATGGTCGCCATCTACATGGTGATCGTCGCGTTGTGGAGCTGATTTGCGTTCCCTTGCGAAAACCGACCGCAAGGAGCCAACACCCTGTGTCAGAAGGGCCGCTGCGCTGCAACTCCCCCGTCAAGGACGGCTGATCCGCAAAGCGGAACTGAAGGAGCAGTCGATTCGTCGTATTCCTTTGAGGATGACGCCGGGAGGTCGTGGGGCGTGAGACCCGACACGCTCAAGGCCGCTCGGCCAAGCCTACGGTCGGGGCTCGCACCCCACAACCTCCCGGCTACCCATTGCGTTCGATGGCGTGCTCGTCGCCATCGAAACCGTACACGAAACCGTGCGAAGCGATATCAGCGAAAGCAAAACGGGACGAAACGTAAGTTTCAATCGGCATTCAGTTACGTTTCGTCCCACATTACGTATGAAAAACGGGACGAAACGTAAGTCAGCGTCATCTGAAACTTACGTTTCGTCCCGTTAGGACAGCATGTCATGCCGTGCGATGCCGGACGTGATGCCGAATCAAGCCACAATCCAGACCAGAGGCTCAGGTCAGCGGCCCGGAGGGCAAATCCAGTGAATCCGACGGCTCAGACAGCTCAGGCCAGCGGCTTGGCGGCCTTGACGGTCACGGACAGCTCACGGCCGTTCGGAGCCTTGTAGGAGACCACGTCACCCACCTTGGCGCCCTGAATGGCCTGGCCGATCGGCGAATCCGGGGTCATGATGTCGTAATCGGTGCCGGCCACGATGTCGCGGGATCCGAGCACGTAGGTCATCTCGTTGCCGTTGAGCTCGATGGTCACGACGGAACCGTTGCCCACAGTGCCTTCCGGCGCGTTCTCGATGATCTTGGAGTCGCGCAGCTTGACGGTGAGCTCGACGATGCGGCCCTCGTTCTTGCTCTGGGCCTCACGGGCCGCCTGATAGCCGCCGTTCTCGGACAGATCGCCTTCGGCGCGGGCCACGGCGATCTTATGCGCGATCTCCTCACGCAGCTCGCCTTCGCGGTAGGCCAGCTCCTCCTTCATCTTGTTGTACGCTTCCTGCGTGAGCAGGTAGACCTTATCCTCTGCCATAATCGTCCCTTCCGTATCTGTTACGTATGTGGATTGTTCTTCGTATGCAAGCGCATATACGACAAAACGCCGGATTCAACCCCGGCGTTCGTCTGCTGTATCGCTGATCGGCGATCAGCGCGTGGAAATGATGTCGATGACGAACACCAGCGTGTCGCCGCCGCCGATGCCGGCCTGCGGAACGCCGCGGGAGCCATAGCCGTACTCCGGCGGGATGGAGACCACGAGACGGGAGCCCACGTTGTGGCCCGGCACGGTCTGGTCCCAACCCTTGATGACCTGGCCCACGCCAATGCCGAAGCTGGCCGGCTGGTGACGCTCAAAGCTGGAATCGAAGGCCTTGTCCTTGCCCCACACCACGCCGTGATAGTTCACGGTCACGGTGTCGCCGCGACGCACCATCGGGCCGTCGCCCTCGGTCAGTTCGACGGCTTTCAGACCTTTCGGGGCCTCTTCGGCCGGGAACTCGATGACCGGCGTGGAACCGAATTCGGCGTTTACCTTGGGCATCTGATCTGCCATTGGTCCTCCTTTACGACACAATGCGCCCTACAATAGCACTTCCGTACGATTGTCTCGACCCCTTCGCCGTGAGCGACACGCCGCTCTCTCCTACTTCGACGCGGGCAGCTGTCCGAACATCATGAACAACACCGCCGCGCCGAGCACCGCCAGCACTATCTGCACCACGAGCAACGCGATGGCAACGCCCTTGCGCGTGGCAAGTTTGGGCGCGTACGCCTGGGCGAGCAGGAAGGCGATGAAACCGAACACGGCGTAGTTGGCGGTCAGCGCCAGCATGTCCGAGTTGGCGAGCACCACACCGTTAACGGCGCTGTCGAGGGAGTTCATCGTGGTGCCCATCACGAACAGCCCCCAGATGGCGTATCCGATGAGGCCCACCACCGCATAGGCCCACGGCTTGAATTTGTCGGCCATGCGGTTGGTGAATGATTCGGCGCACCACAGCAGGGCGAATCCGACGATGTAGGAGAACGCCACGGCAACCAGCACGGTCACCGTCATCCACGGGACCAGCGCGACCACGGGAGCGCCGGTTTCGGGGTCGCCGATCATCGACAGGTAGAACCCGGAACATGCGATGGCCCCTACGGTCAGCGCAGTGCCGATGATGACGGCCTGCGCGAGCATGGTGGGCAGGGCGCCCTGTTCGACTCGTTCGACTTCGGTCCAGCGTGACGCCATGACAATGCCTCGTTTCGGATTACTGATCTATGTTGACGATCTCGTTCAATGCGACGAACCATAGGGTAACGGGCATTTGTTTCGGGAAAAGCCGGAGTCCGCCCTCGGCAAACCGTCTTCGTCGTCTTCGTCCTGAGGCCCAATGTTCACATCCGATGTCATGTGGGCATCATGTGGGCACACTTTGAGCGTATTCTGCGCCCGTTGCGCCCATTATTGCGAGAAATCACATATTGTTCCGTGATCGTTCACGGTGGTTATCCGCTATGGATTGCCGTGAAAACGGCGGCGGAAAGGCCCAGAAGCCCTGCCCAGCAAGACGTTCGGTCTTATGCCGTCATTCGCCGTATGTGCCTCCAGCGGGACTCGAACCCGCAAGCCGAAGCGATCGATTTTAAGTCGACTGCGTATACCGATTTCGCCATGGAGGCGTCGGACCGGGCAGCAAACCACAGTCCAACCGTATCATTGTACGCCATACGCGCGGCTAGCGCGCAAGCAGGCGACGGCCATAGTCGAGGACGATGCCGTCGAGCAGGCCGTGTTCGCTGGCCACGTAGGAGTCGATTGGCTCACCATGATCGGCCGCCGCCGCGGCACTCACCTTGGCGAGCACACGGCTCCACACCACAGCGCCGCCGCCGACCACGTCGATACGGCCAGGATGGATGGTCTTGTACTCGCGGCGCTCGGCGCGGGTCATCCTCAGGAACCGGTCGTCCACGGCGTAGGCGTCCTCAAGGCTCATCCGACGGCCGTCCACCAGCGTGTGGGCGTATTCCTTGAGCCCCATCGCCAACGCGGTCATGGTGGTCACCGTGCCGGACACGCCGATGATCGTACGCGCCTTGCCAGCGTCCACATACCGGAACGCCTCGTCGATGTGCTCGTCGATGTCGGCGATGGCCTCGTCGATCTCGGCCTGCGTGGGCGGGTCGGTCCTCAGATGACGTTCGGTCATGCGCACCGATCCGATGTTCATCGAGAACGCGCCCTGCACTTGTGTGGTGGGAGCGGTCACGCCGTCGCCGCCGATGACGAGCTCGGTGGAACCGCCGCCCAGATCGACCACGAGATACGGGGGCTTGAGATCGTCGCGGCTCACCACGGACGTGGCGCCAAGAAAGCTCAGATCGGCCTCCTCGGTGCCGGGGATCACCTCGGGGCGCACGCCGAGGATGGATTCGATGCCGTCCTCGAACTCCTCGCGGTTCTCGGCGTCGCGTGTGGCGGAGGTGGCCACGAACCGCAGGCCGTCCACCGGATGTTCGGCGAGCACGCCGGCGAATTCGCGCGCGGCCGTGTACGCGCGCTCAAGCGCCTCATCGGCGAAACGGTGCGTCTTGTCCACGTCCTGGCCGAGGCGGATCACGCGCAGGATGCGCGGCACCACCTCGTGCATGCCGTCCTTGTCGACGCGCACGATCTTCAATCTGATCGAATTGGTGCCGCAGTCGATGCCGGCCACGGTGACGCAGTCCTTGCTCATGGCTTCTCCCCTTTGGTTTCAGTGACTTTTCAGTGACTTATCGATGGTTTTTCGATGGCTTATCGCCGGCTTGCCGACGTCTTGGACGACCGGTGACACGGCAAACGCGGGCGGCTGGGAACACGGCCGAAAGCCCGGGACCACCGCCGAACGGTGTCCGCTCCTGTCCTGCGGTTCGGGTGCGGTGTCCGGCTCAGTCCTCAAGCGTACAGCGGCAGACGGCGGGGTCGAACTCGTCCTTGACCTTCGCCAGCACCCTGTCGCCGATCGGGTTCGCCCCCGGTCCCATCACCAGAGACTGCGCGAGCAGGGCGTGCAGACACTTGACGCGCACGGGCATGCCGCCGGCGGAAGTACCTTCGATATGCTCCTCGCTGTCGCCGAGACGCACGGCCAGCTCGTGGCGGAACGCCAGATACAGTTCGTGGGCGCGACCGTAGGCGGCACGCAGATCCTCGTCGGCGGCGAGCATGTCGTTGTACTGCTGCATCACGCCGGCGGCCTCGACATGGGAGGCGGCCTTGACGGCCTCGGGGCCAGTCAGGTAGCAGGTGGTGGGGAACGGAATGCCGCCGGGGAGCACCGGACGGGTGATCACGGCCAGCGGTCGTCCGCACACGCACCGGGCGCCGACGGCCACCATGCCGCGCGGGTATCGACCGAGCTGGCGCTGCACCAGTTCGATGTCGTGATCGCTCGCCGGCTCGGCGAGTACGGCGTCGATGAGAGACGCGGCCTTGGCGGTGATGTCGCTGCTGTCGGTGGTCACGTTGGGGGTTCCTCCCTGATGGTCGAAGTTATGGTGATGGTCGGGTGGTCGGGTATGGACGATGAGTATCGTCGGTCGGCGGGCAGCCGTTCCGGTGCGGAATCGGGCGGGCGCGCCCTACTGGCCTGATTGGGCGGGCTGGTTCGTCTGATTCTGCTGGGCATCGCCGGACGCGGACGAACCGGTCTGTCCGGAATCAGCCTGTCCCGAATCGGACTTGGACGAATCAGCTTTGGACGAATCAGCGGATTGCGAACCGGAACCGGTATCGCCGGACGAATCCGCGGTGGAGCCGGACTTGGTGTCCGTCACCGGCTCGTCGGCCTGTTTGAAGGCGTAGGCAAGCTCGCTATACCACGGCAGCACCTTCTTGTCCGATTCGCCGGACGAACCGGACGTCTCGTCGTTCGCCTCGGTACCGGTCACGGCCTCCGGATGCAGCACGCGGACCGCCTGCTCACCGGGGAACACGAATCCCAGACGTTCACGCGCCTGGGCGGTGACATAGGCCTTGTCATTCCACCGTTTGATGTCGTTTTCCAAATCCTGCTTCTTGGCGACCAGCGACGCCTCCTCGCGCTTGAGACCGTTGAGTTCGGCGAGGTTCAGTGCGTAGGTGTGGAACGTGGCGACCAATTGTATGGTGCCGAGCGCCACGATGAACAGCGAGACGAAAAAGGCGATTGGTCCCGCGCTGCCTTTTCTTCTGGGTTTCGACGTGCCGGTTTTGCCGGGCCGGGACTGCTTGCTCATGTCATACGAAAATACCCGTCGCATTCGACCGAACGGATGCGACGGGTATCGATGTTCACCGGAACGTCACGCCTTCACAGGCGTTTCCATCCCGTATGCCCCAGAAGCTGGGGCCTGTGCTCACTTGGCCAGGTACTTCTTGCAGGCCTTGAAGGCGCTGTAGCCGGCGTACTGAGCGGTGGAGCCGAGCTCCTCCTCGATCTCGAGCAGGCGGTTGTACTTGGCAACGCGCTCGCCACGGGCCGGGGCACCGGTCTTGATCTGACGGGTGTTCTTGGCGACGGCCAGATCGGAGATGGTGGTGTCCGGGGTCTCGCCGGAGCGGTGGGAGACCATGGAGGTGAAGCCGTTGGCGGTGGCCAGCTCGATGGCGTCGAGGGTCTCGGTGACGGAACCAATCTGGTTCAGCTTGACCAGCAGGGAGTTGGCGGCACCCATGTCGATGCCCTTCTGCAGGCGCTTCGGGTTGGTGACCAGCAGGTCGTCGCCGACGAACTGCAGACGATCGCCGAGCTTCGCGGTGATCTTGGCCCAGTCTTCCCAGCCCTCTTCCTGGTACGGGTCCTCGATGGAGACGATCGGGTACTCGTCGATGAGCTGCTCGTAGAAGTTGAGCATGTACTCGGCGTCGCGCTCGCCACCCTCGAAGTGGTACAGGCCGGTCTCCTTGTTGTAGAACTCGGAGGAGGCCACGTCGAGGCAGATGCCGATCTGCTTGCCGGGCTCGTAGCCGGCGGCGGAGATGGCGTCGACGATGTAGTTCAGGGAGTCCTTGTTGGACTTCAGCTTCGGGGCGAAGCCGCCCTCGTCGCCGAGGCCGGTGTTCAGGCCTTCCTTCTTCAGGACGTTCTTCAGGGTGTGGTAGACCTCAACGCCGGCGCGCAGAGCCTCGTGGAAGGAGTCGAAGCCGTACGGGGAGATCATGTACTCCTGAATGTCGGTGGCGAAGTCAGCGTGGGCGCCACCGTTCATGATGTTCATGTTCGGAACCGGCAGGATGTGGCCGTTGGTGCCGCCGATGTAGCGGTACAGCGGCAGGCCGGCGGACTCAGCGGAGGCGTACAGGGCGGCCAGGGAGACGCCCAGGATGGCGTTGGCGCCCAGACGGCCCTTGTTCGGGGTGCCGTCGAGCTCGATCATCAGATCGTCGAGAGCGCGCTGGTCGGAAGCGTCCAGACCGATGACCTTCGGAGCGATCTCCTCGTTCACGGCCTTGACCGCGTTCAGGACGCCCTTGCCGCCGTAGACGGACTTGTCGCCATCGCGACGCTCCCAAGCCTCGGCCTCGCCGGTGGAAGCACCGGACGGAACCAGGCCGCGACCCTCAGCGCCATCCTCGGTGTCGAGGATGACCTCGACGGTCGGGTTGCCACGGGAATCGAGAATCTGACGCGCGTACACGCTTTCAATTGCTGCCACAACTACTCCTTAAAACGGTTGTGTATCTTAATGACAGTCCTAAGACTAGTGCGATTTGTGGACGTTGTGAACAACACGCCCAAAAATCATTGTGAGCGCTCACATTCCCCATCGAACGCTAACGGAATACTAACGGAAGCCTTATGGAACAAGGGATGAACGACAAATGAACCAATAGGGCTCGAAGGCGGGCGCCCGGGCACCGTTGCACATCAGAGCATGGTCATTCGACCATGTCGCCACCGCGCATCCGCGCGTTATGCACCTCTGTCGCAAGTCCACGTGCACGTCCGCCGCATGAGTCCGTCAGACACGTCAGTCAGGAGCGCACCCGTCAGGAGCATTTCCCGTCAGGAGCGCTCCCGTAGAGGCAGCCCGTAACCGGTTCATTCACAGGCCCGCGCGAGTCATGCCTCGTCAGCCAGAAGCACGCCCGCAATGCCTCTGCCCTCTCCGTTAGCGCGCGGCGCCGTCGAGATAGGCGATCTCATCCTTCGTGAGCGTGAGTTCGGTCGCCTGGAACGAGTCGCGGATCTCCTGCGGGTTACGGGCCGAGGGGATGGTGAACAGGCGGCCGTATTGCGCGAGCTCCCATGCGAGCGTCACCCGCTGGTACGAGCAGCCGTGGAGCTCGGCCACCTCGCGGAACCGGTCGAACAGGTGCTCGTTGAACGGGTCGAGGAACCCGCCGAGCGGCGACCAGCAGACAAACGCAAGGCCGAGTCGTTCGCAGGTCTCCATCGTGTGTTCGGGGTCGCGGTGGACCGGCGAGAACTGGTTCTGCACGGCCACCAAGCTCGGACCGAGGATACGATGGGCCGTTTCGATGTCCTCGTTGTCAATGCGCGAGATGCCCACGGCCTTGGCCACGCCCTCGTCCACGAGCTGTTTCAGGGCGCCCATCTGATCCTCGTAGGGCACCTGCGGGTCGTTGCAGTGGGAATAGAGCAGGTCGAGCGCGTCCACGCCGAGCCTGCGGGCGGACTCCTTGGCGTTGGCGATCATGGTTTCCGGGCGGGCATCGGCCTGCCAGCCGTACCGGCCCTGCCCGTCGAGCGTACGCAACCAGCCGGTTTTAGTGGCCACGAGCACCTCGTCCTTGGGGCCGTGCCATGTGGCGAGCGCGTCGCGGACCAGATACTCGCCGTAGCCCATGTCCTCCGGCTCACCGGTGCCGGGCCGGCTGGGCAGGTAGTAGGACCAGGCGGTGTCGAGGTAGCGCACGCCGGCGTCGAGCGCGGCGTGAATCGTCTCGATGGCCTGATTGCGGCTGGCGGGGCGACCTTCAATGGCGAGCGCCATTGTGCCCATACCGAGGCGCGGGATGGTGAATCCGGCGAGAGTGCCGACGTTGGCGGGCGGCACGGCTGCGGCGGAGTCATCAGTGTTGGCGGAATAGACGAAATTGGTGGAACCGGCAGTGTTGGCGGTGTTGACAACGTTGGCGGTATTGGTGGAATCGGCAATGCGGGCGGCATCGGCAACGACATTGGCGACGTTGGCGGCATTCGCGACATTGGCGACGTTGGCGGCATCGACGGTTGCGGAATCATCAGTCATAGCCGCCACTTAATCCCCGCCGCTGGACAGTGCGGATCGCGGCCGATACCCGACGATACCCGTAGACTGTCCGGTTCGAGCGGATGGTCGCGTCCGGAGGCACGCCGAACACAATCATCCCGAAAAGGCGGCCGCGGACCGACCGGGGGCGGTCAGACCGACTGTAAGTACGCGTCCCGTAGAAGGTCCCGCGTACTTACAGTCCGTTTCGGGCCTCGTAGCGACTGTAAGTATGCGGGTACTGCGTCATCCCGCATACTTACCGTCCGTTCGGGGCTTCTAGGGCTGTATGTACGCGGCGGCTTCGTCACTCCGCGTACATACAGTCCCCTTGAGGCATGTTTGAGGCATTCGACGGCGGCACACAGAGTCCCGGCTCCGCCACGACCGGACCGCAGGCCATAAGCCGCCGCCGTTACGCCGTCACAGTTCAGTCCGACGCGGCCAGGCATCGCTGTCCCGGGACTATCGTGGGAGCAAGGAACTGTTCCATGGACGGTCGGGTACACCGGCGGCCGGATGACAACGGACCGTACAAGGGACGAGAGCCGGATGGAACCGGATGAAACGAGGGAAGACGATGAGTGGAATCGGGAATGGGTCGCCCATGCACTGCCCGTATTGCGGCACCGCCGTGACCGGACACGGCAGGTTCTGCGCGAAGTGCGGAAGCCAGCTGCCCGATGAGGTGATGCCGGAGATGACGTCAGCCTCCGATGCAGCGAATGCAGCAAACGTCACGGCTCCCGCAGACGCCGGTTCCTCTGCGAACGCCAATGCTTCCGCGAACGCTGGTATCTCCGCAAATGCCAATGCCGCAATGAACACCGATGCCGCCGCGAACGCGGGCGGCCCGGCTTCGGCAACCGCCGCGTTGCCGCCAGTGCCGTTGCCGCCGATGGCAACGCCGACATCGACACCGCAGCAGCAGACCAGGCAGCAGCCGCAGGAGACGCATGGCTCACAGGACGTGAGGGTGCGCAATCCCGGCGGCATCAACAGGACCACGGTCATCATCACTGCTGTCATCGCCGTAGCGATCGTCGTAGCGGCCATCGTCGGATTCGTGGTGTGGCGCACGAGCCGCGAGCGCGCCGTGGCCAGCTGTCAGGAATCGGTGCTGCAACTGAAGGACTCGCAGTCGGACCTCAACAAAATCATCGGCGAGGCCCAGCAGGCTGCGGACGCCGCCGGCGCATCGGATGCCTCCTCGACCCTCTCCGAGACGCTGAAGAAGGCGCAAAAGGCGGCGGACACAGCGGTCGACTCGTGTGCCTCCGATCCCGAGACCGTGCGCAACACGGCTGACGCGCTGCGCACGACGATTGCGAGCATCCGGAAGACCCTGACCGGGGCGACCACGGAGCAGCAGAAGCAAGCGCTCGCCGACGCGAAGTCGAAGCTCAAGAGTGTCATCGACACCGCGACCTCGACGCTGAACTCCTCCGACGGCAAGGTCGACGATCAGGCGGTGCGCGATGCGTTGTCCAAAGCGTTGGACAACGCGAACAAGCTGTTGGATTCCGGTACGAACGTCAAGGAGCTCGACCAAGCCGCCGGCGCGCTAGACAAGGCGCGCGCCGCGGTCGATGCCGCCGTGACCAAATGGAACGCAGAGGACGACAACCGCTGCTCGTCGATTGCCAGGGATTTCTTCGCAGGATTGATGGGAGGGAATCCGGTTCTCTCAGCCGACTGCACGGTGCAAATGGTGAGCGCACCCAGCCCAAGCAATGTTATCTATACCATGGAAGGTTCATATGTGCCGGGAACGTTCCATAGCAATGCCGATGGAACCGCAAGTTGGAGAGGAAGAGGATCGTCAGGCAATACCGGTACGTGGACATACTATCCGACGGGATCCTCCGCACCGGTTCCCGATGATCTGGCCTCCTACTGGGACGAAAACAGCTTCGAACGCTGGCGGGAATATCCGGTTCTCATCGGCCCCGAAAGCGACCAATGCTACACGGCATATTCTAGGTAACAGGGACCGTACGGTTCAAACAACTGAATCGATTCGTTCCCGATAATTCCTCCGGTCCGCCCTGCATTCGGAATCACGTCGATTCCGAATGCAGGAGAGGGAGTCGCACCCAAAAACAGTCGCATCGAAGAGACTGTCCGGTTCGAGCGGATGGTCGCGTCCGAAGGCACGCCGAACACAATCATCCCGTGAACGCAGCCGCGAACCGACCGGGCGGTCAGACGGACTGTAAGTACGCGTCCCGTCGAAGGCCCCGCGTACTTACAGTCCGTTTCGGGCCTTGTAGCGACGGTATGTACGCGGGTACTGCGTCATCCCGCATACATACCGTCCGTTCGGGGCTTCGGAGGGACTGTATGTACGCGGCAGCTTCGTCACTCCGCGTACATACAGTCCGTTTGAGGCGTGTTTGAGGCATCCGACGCCGTCGCGCGGGGTCCCCCGGCTCCGCCCCACTCCCACTCGCAGCAGACCGTAGCCTCCGCCCCGCCCCAACCAGACCGCAGGCTATAAACCGCCGCCGCTATGCCGCCGCTACTTGCGCGGCTTGGGCGTCCAAGCCAGATCGTCCAACAGCTGGTTGGCCCACAGCACGATCTGGTCGGAGCTCATCGGGCCTTGGCCGAGCGAACCGTTGAACGGCGCGGGGACCAGTAGCTGGTGGGTGACCGGGCGGTACTGCGTGCCCTTGTAGATGCGGGCCATGCGCATCTGCACGGATTCGGGCGGATCGATACGGCCCACGCGCACACGGTTGGACTGCGCCAGAATCTCGGAGACGCCCAGCTTGCGGGCCTTGAACTTCAGCCGCGCCACGTCGAACAGCGTCTCGAACTCCTCGGGCAGCTTGCCGTAACGGTCGGCGAGCTCCTCGGCCAGATCCTTCAGATCGGTCTCGTTGCGCGCGGAGGCGAGCTTGCGGTACGCCTCGAGACGCAGCTTGTCCGAATCGATGTAGTCCACCGGGATGGAGGCCTCGATGGGCAGGTCGATGGACACGGCCACCGGCTCCACGTTCTCCTCGGGTTCCTTGTACTTCTCCACCGCCTCGGACACCATGCGCACGTAGAGGTCGAATCCCACACCCTCGATGTGGCCGGACTGCTCGTCACCCAGCAGGTTGCCGGTGCCGCGCAGCTCCAGATCCTTCATCGCCACGTCGAAGCCGGAGCCGAGCGCCGTGTTCTGGGCGATGGTGGCCAGTCGGTCGTGCGACTGCTGAGTCATCGGCTTGGCAGGGTCGTACAGGAAGTAGGCGTACGCGCGCTCGCGGCCACGGCCCACACGGCCGCGCAGCTGGTGGAGCTGCGAGAGGCCGAAGCGGTCGGCGTGGTCCACGATGAGCGTGTTCGCGTTCGAGATATCGAGACCGGTCTCGATGATCGTGGTGCACACGAGCACGTCGATGTCGCGGTGCCAGAAGTCGCGGATGATCTGGTCGAGCTGCTTCTCCCCCATCTTGCCGTGGGCGATGCCGACGCGGGCCTCGGGAACCAGCGTGTGCAGCTTGTCAGCCACATGCGCGATGTCCTGCACGCGGTTGTGCACGTAGAACACCTGGCCGCCGCGCAACAGCTCGCGGCGCACTGCCGCGGTGACCTGCGCGTCCTCGTAGGCGCCCACATAGGTGAGCACGGGCAGTCGGTCCTCGGGCGGCGTGGCGAGCGTGGACATCTCGCGGATGCCGGTCACGGCCATCTCCAACGTGCGCGGGATAGGCGTGGCGGAGAGCGACAGCACGTCCACATTGGTTCTCAGGGCCTTGAGGGTCTCCTTGTGCTCGACGCCGAAACGCTGCTCCTCGTCGATGATCACGAGGCCCAGGTCCTTGAACTTGACTTTGGGATTGAGCAGCTTGTGCGTGCCGATGACCACGTCCACCGTGCCCTCTTCAAGCCCGGCGATGGTCTCGTTGATCTCCTTGGTGGTCTGGAAGCGGCTCATGGCGGCCACGTTCACCGGGAATCCCTCGAAGCGTTCGCTGAACGTCTCGTAATGCTGCTGCACGAGCAACGTGGTGGGTACGAGCACGGCCACCTGCTTGGAGTCCTGCACGGCCTTGAACGCGGCGCGCACGGCGATCTCGGTCTTGCCGAAGCCCACGTCGCCGCAGATGAGGCGGTCCATCGGCACGGACTTCTCCATGTCCGCCTTGACCTCGTCGATGGTGGTGAGCTGGTCGGCGGTCTCCTGGTAGGGGAAGGCGTCCTCCAGTTCCTTCTGCCACGGGGTGTCCGGGCTGAAGGCGAATCCGCGGGCGCGCTGACGGGCGGAGTACAGCTTGATGAGGTCGTCGGCGATCTCGTGGACGTGCTTGCGTGCCTTGGCCTTGGTGGCCGCCCAGTCGGAGCCGCCCAGCTTGTTGAGCTTGGGCACCTCGGCGCCGATGTACTTGCTGACCTGATCGAGCTGATCGGTGGGGATGAACAGCTTGTCCGCCGGCGCGCCGCGTTTGCTGGGCGCGTATTCGATGACGAGGTATTCACGGGTGGTCCGGTTGGCGCCGGTGCCGATGGTGCGCTGGCGCATCTCCACGAACCGGCCGATGCCGTGCTGCTCGTGAACCACGTAGTCGCCCTTCTTGAGCTCCATCAGATCGATGGCCTTGCGGCGGCGCTTCGGCGTCTTGGCGACGGCCACTGCGGACGTGCGGCCGGTCAGGTCGCGCTCGGTGAGCAGGGCGATCTTCGCCGCACCATCCACGAAGCCGTCGATGGCCTGGGAGCGGATCGTGTCGAACGTGGCGATGCCGGTGGTGTTGATGGCGCGCTTGAGTCGGGCGAGCGTGCCGGCTGCGGCTGCGGTGATGGTGACGTCGAATCCGGCGTCGATCAGGCCTTCGATGCCACGGCTGGCCTTGGCCTCGTCGCCGCGGAATTCGGCCGGGTTCTGCGCGTCGAGCTGCACATGGCCGGGCAGGGTGGCGTCCACGCCGAAACTGGTGAGGCGGACCACGTCATGTTCGGAGTATTCGAGGGCGCTGATGGTCTCCTCGAAATCGAGGAAGCTCGCCTCGTCGAAGCTGATGGGCGCGCCGGCGCCGTGACCGGATGCGGCGACGTGCCAGCTGGCGGCCAGGAATTCGTTTGCGGTTTTGGCCAGATCCTCGGCGGAACGACGCAGTTTCTCCGGGTCGCTGAGCAGGATGACGGCGTCCTTCGGCAGCAGCGAGGGCACCGGCTCCAGATGGTCCACGAGCGCGGGCATCAGCGATTCCATGCCTTCGACCGGGATGGCGTTGGCGATGGATTCGAGCATGTCCTCGGCGTTCGGGATTGAACCGATGAGCGCCTTGGCGCGCTTGCGCACCGCGTCGGTGAGCTGCAGTTCTCGGCATGCGGTGGCCCAGATGGTCCTGAGGCCATCGCCGTAGGTGCGTTGGTCGGAGGCGTGGAATTCCCTGATGGTGTCGATCTCGTCGCCGAAGAACTCGATGCGCACCGGATGCGGCGCGGTCGGCGGGAACACGTCGAGGATGCCGCCGCGTACCGCGAATTCGCCGCGGTCCATGACCAGTTCGACGCGCGTGTAGGCGTTCTCGATGAGTCGCCTGGCGGCCTCGTCGAGCGGCAGGTCCTCCCCCACGGTGAACACGAGCGGTTCCACGTCACCCAGATTCCTGACCACGGGCTGGATAAGGGAACGCACCGGCATCACCAGAATGCGGATGGGACCGAACATCGGGTCGTGCGCGTCCGGATGCTTGAGCCGGCGGAACACGGCCATGCGGCTGGCCACGGTGTCGGCGCGCGGGCTCAGCCGTTCATGAGGCAACGTCTCCCACGCCTCAAGCTGGGCGATGTCGTTCGGGTCGCCGTCATACCAGGACCGCAGCGCGCCGACGGTCTCCTCAGCCTCACGGCCGGAGGCGACGACGAGGATCACCGGCTTGCCGGCGCGATGGCCGGACTCGTCGTCAGCGTTCTGCGGGGCGGTCCGCATGGTGGTCGGTGCGGTGGCCTGCGCGGCATCGTCTTGCGCAAGACCTTGTGCGATGGCCGCAGCAAGTGCCGGGCGCAGGCCGTCGGGCATGCCGGCCAGAATCGACGGGTCGGCGCCGGATTCCTCGGATGGCGTGATGTCGCCGGCGGCCAGGGCGCGGAAGTTCGGGTCCTTGAGCAACTGGGCCAGCACGCCGGCCAGTGAGCCATCGATCGGCTGACCATTGACGGAGGCCGGGGAAGCTACGGTCTGCGAGGATGCGGCGGAGGCTGATGCGGCGCGGGAACCGGACACGGAATCGGATGCGATGCCGGAGACGCCGGTGGCCGGAGTGCCGGATGCGGCGTCAGCGGCCATTGAACATCTCCTGGGTCTTGGCGAGGCCCTTGAAGACGATGTCCTCGGCGGCGTCGGCACCGTCGGCCAGGAATTCGGGCAGCTGCTTGCGTTGGTCGGGGCCGAATCCGCCGAGCACCCAGTTGACCGTGTTGTCGTGTGCATTGGGGCCGCGCTTGGCGTGGCCGACGCCCATGCGCACGCGGGCGTACTTCGGCGTGCCCAAGGACCGGTCGATGGATTTGATGCCGTTGTGGCCGCCCGCCGAGCCGCCGGCCTTGACCTTGATGCGGCCGAATTCCAGGTCCATGTCGTCGTGGATCACCACGATGTGGTCCGGTTCGATCTGGTAGTAGGCGGAGATGGAGGCCACGGCGTTGCCGGAGTCGTTCATGTAGGTGAGCGGCTTGGCCAGGAAGAACTTGACGGTACGGCCCTCGAGGTTCATCGCGCCTTTGCCGAGCATGGCGAGGCCCTTGTGGTCGGAGAAGGCCACCGACCAGCGTTCGGCCAGCAGGTCCGCGGTCATGAAGCCCATGTTGTGACGGGTGCCCTCATACTTCTTGCCGGGATTGCCCAGTCCCACGATCAGCCAGAAATCCGATGCCATGTCGCTCCTCGTTGCTTCTCATGCACTTCCATTGCCGTGCCCGGCGTCATGCAATCGGCATGCGGCGGGGCGGCAAATCAACCTTCAAGATTGTACTCGGCCCGCCTCGACTTCACGCCTCCGCTACACCGACACCGGGGGTGAGACCCGTCGTGAGCCGCAACGAACGGCCGGACAGTCGAGCTGGCTCCGTGTTCTTCATCGGGGCATCCCGCGATAGGAACCCGTTGAGCACCGAGCACGCCTCGGGGCTGCCGAGTCGGCTCATCGAGTCGGCTCATCGAAAGGGAGGCCCGGCAATCCAGTCGGCAGACTTCCATACAGGTGACTACAGATCGAGATACCAGTAGGACATGTCTCGCATGGTGCCGGTGGAGTCGGTGGCGGCGGAGGGCATGAGACCGAACCGGGTGAAGCCGAAGCGCCGCATCAGGGCGATGGAGCCGGCGTTGTCCGCGAAGATGATGCCACAGGCCTTGCGCATCTGACGGGCACGGGCCTCATCAAGCAGCCGTCCGAGCAGGAAGGTGCCCACTCCCCTGCCCTGCCATGCGGGGTCGATGTAGTAGGCGAGGTCGGTGACGCCGTCGTAGCCGGCACGGTCGTAGAAGACCGACAGCGCGCCGAAGCCGATGACCCGCGTCGCGGTGCCAGTGCCATCTTTGGAATCGATGCTGCTCTCAGGCTTGGCATCGTCATCTATCCCGTCGCGGTCTTCGGCCACCGGCATCGTCGCCCCGGTATCGTCTCCGGAACCGACAACGCGTTCCGGACCGATGCCTTCGGGGCCGACGCCGTTCCCCGCTTCGCCGCCGCCCGCCGCGGCACCGCCTTCGGCCGTCGATGCCTCCACCACGAAGACGCCGTAGGGCGGCCGGTGCGATTCCACCCATGCCCGGCGCTGATCGAGGGTGCGCGGGACAAGGTCGGCGGTGGACCCGCCGGCGATGACGGAGGCGTTGTAGATGTCGGTGATGGCCTGAAGATCCGATTCGACGGCCGGTCTGAACGTGAACGTATAGGGCATGCGCACAGCCTAGCATCGCCGCGCGCGGAGAGGTCGGTTCTGGGCATATACCGGCCATGAACCGACGCCAAATAACAGTTCTGGGCATATGCGTGTCAGATACGGCGGAAAATCGCCTGTATCTGACACGCATATGCCCAGAACGTCGTATATGAACCGTATATGCCCAGAATAACCGGTCGGATTATGCCCAGAATCCCATGCACGGACAGTCCACGGCCAGTTAACTGGTCCGATTATGCCCAGAACATCACGCACGGGCAGTCCGCGACCGGACGATCGGCCAATAATCGGCCCGATTATGCCCAGAATCCCATGAGCAGCGGCCCTAGGCCTACTTGTCGAGTTCGAGGGCCTTGTTCAGGGCGTCCTCGAGCTGCTGCTGGGCCTTGCCGTAGGCGGTCCAGTCGCCGTTCTTCATGGCGGACTGGCTGTCCTTCATGGCCTGGGCGGCATCCTCGAGGGCCTGCTGCAGCTCCGGGCTGCGTGCCGCGCCCGAACCGGATGTGCCGGAGGACGTGCCGCCGGAAGCACCGGAACCGGAACCGTCGGCCTTGCCCTGATCGGACTGGTCCGTCGAGCCGTTGTTCGCATCGCCGGACTGACCGCCCTGTTCGTCGGACGAGCCGGACGAGCCAGTCGAACCCTGCGAGCCCGAGTCGGACCCATCCGCGTTCTGCGCATCGCCCGCGGCCGCGCCGGAATCGCCGCCGAACACCTGATCGAGCGCCTCGTCCAAGGTGTCCGCGAAACCGACCTGATCGCCGAAGGCCACCAGCGTCTTCTTGAGCAACGGGAACGACGTGGTGCCCGAGGACTTGACGTATACGGGCTGCACGTAGACGAGTCCGCCGCCGAGAGGCAGCGTGAGCAGGTTGCCGCGCACCACCTGAGTGTCGCCGGATTGCAGCAGGTTCAGTTCCTTGGACACATCCGCGTTGGCGTTGAAGTTGTTCTGCGCCTGTCCGGGGCCGGGCACGTTCGAGTCCTTCGGCAGCTCCTGCAGTCGGATGGTGCCGTAGTTCGGGCCGATCACGCCCTTCTCGTTGCCCGCGTCCGAATCCACCGACAGGAAGCCGGTCAGGATCTCACGGGTGGACTGGCCGGCCGGGATGTACGTGGAGGTCAGGGAGAAGATGGGCTCCTCGGTGCCACCGGTCTGCAGCGTCAGGTAGTACGGCGGCTGCAGGATGTCCTGGTCCTGCTGGGCCTGGGACTCGGTGGGGTCCACCGGCGTCTGCCAGAAGTCCTCGCCGGAGTAGTACTGGTTGGCCGAGGTGACGTGGTACTTGGAGAGCAGGTCACGCTGAACCTTGAACAGGCCCTCCGGGTAGCGCAGGTGACTCATCAGGTCGCCGGAGATCTCGCTCAGCTGGTGGTACTGGCCGGGGAAGATCTTCTCCCACGCCTTAATCACCGGGTCGGACTGGTCCCAGACGTAGAGGTCCACGGAACCGTCGTAGGCGTCCACGGTGGCCTTGACCGAGTTGCGAATGTAGTTGGCCTGCTGGGAGCCGAGCGAGGAGACCGTCGCGGAGGACACCGTGGTGGAGTCCTTCGTGGAGGTGCCCAGATTCGTCATCTGCGAGTACGGGTAGGCGTCGGAGGTGGTGTAACCATCGACGATCCACTTGACGCGGCCGTCCACCACCGCCGGGTACACGCGGCCGTCGAGCGTCAGGTACGGCGCGACCTTGGCCACGCGCTCCTTCGGCGAGCGGTCGTAGAGGATCTGCGAGTCGGAGGTCACACGGTCGGAGAAGAGGATCTGGTCCGAGCCGAAGCGGATCGCATACAGGATGCGGGAGAACAGGTTGCCCACGGACGGTCCGCCGTCGCCCTTGAATGTGGTCAGCGCGCCCTCGGAACCGGTCGGGTAGTCGAACTCCCACGGCTGGGTACCTTCGGGGGCACCCACGATGGAGTACTCGGTGGTGTTCGGGGAGAAGTAGATGCGCGGCTCGTACTTCTCGGCATCGGTGAGCTTGCCCTGCGTGGGGATGCCCGACTCGAAGAACTCGGGCTGGCCGTCGGCGGTCACCTTGTTGCCGTAGGCGGCCACCACGCCGTATCCGTGGGTGTAGACGGTGTGGTCGTTGACCCAGTTGCGGTTGTCGTTGCCGTCAAGGTCCAGCTCGCGGGCGGCGATCACGGTGTCCTGGGAGACGCCGTCGATCTCGTACTTGTCCACGGCGAGAGTGTCGGCGAAGGTGTAGTACTGCTTGGACTGCTGCAGCTGCTTGAACGTGGGGCTGACCACCTGCGGGTCGAGCAGTCGGATCTGCGCGGTGGTGTCCGCCTCCTTGGCCAGTGCGCCCTGCTCGCCCTTGCTGGTGACCGTGTACTGCTCGGTCTTGAGCTTGTCGAGACCGTAGGCGGCGCGGGTGGCGTCGATGTTGCGCTGGATGTAGGTGGATTCCATCTCCTGGGCGTTCGGGTTCACGCGGAAGCGCTGCAGCAGCAGCGGCCATGCCATCGTAAGCACGAGGGAGACCACCACGAACGCGGCGACCGAAACCACCGGCACGCGCCATGCCTTGATGGCCGCCGAGGCGCGCACGCCAAGGGATGCCTGGCCTTCAAGCGCATGGGAGCGCATAAGCCACACGCCGAGCACCACGCCGAGGATGGCGGTGAGCGCGGCCATGATGAAGGTGACCGGGATGTTGGCGTGCACGGCAGTGTAGGAGGCGCCGGTGATGCGCGAGCCCTGCACGGTGAGCTGGTCGAACACGCCCACGGCCTGACGCGCGGCCCAGGCGAACATGTTGAGCATGAACCAGATGGCGATCTGGCGGCGGGCGCGCTTGGTGATGGCGAACAGGCCCCGACCCTTGACGGGCATGGTCAGGCGGATGCCGCCCATGAGCACATGGGTGATCAGGGAGAACACCAGTCCGACGCCGAGCAGCATGGCCACGGCCGCCAGCACGAGCTTGAGTCCCGGCAGCACGAACACGTAGAAGCCGGTGTCCAGCCCGAACTGCGGATCGGTGACGCCAAAGCTCTGGGCGTTGAACATGAGCAGGATCTCGCTCCAGTTGGCGTTGAACTGCGCGCCGAAGATCACGCCCACGATGAGCGAGACCACCACGGCCACACGGCGGGCGGTCTTCGAGCTGAAGGACTTGCCCACTTCGATCACGTCGCCGTTGATGCGGATGGTCGAGCCATCCGCCGCGTCCGGGCGGGCGCGGATCGCCAGCCATGCAGCGACGAAACCGGTCAACGCCATGAGCAGCGCGTACGCCACCCACAGTCCCACCTTGACGCCCAGCTGGGTCCACACCACGGATTGGAAGCCGAGCTGGCCATACCACATGAGATCCGTGATGAAACGGGACAGGCCGAAGAACAGGCCCACGATGACGACCAGCGCCAACACCACGCCGATCAGCGCCTTGGTGCCACGGCTCGACCCGCCGCCCGAGCCTGCCGGCATGCGGGTCAGTCGCGGATTGCCGGGGCCGTGCGGCGGGCGGGGGCCTCCGGCGTTGGATGCGCGTCCGGCGCCACCATGGTCGGGACCATCCCCATCGGCCTCGACATCAAGAATGATCGGATCGTCGTCATCAGCCTTGCCGCGGCGCGAATCGCCGCCTCCGTTGCCGAACAGTATCGAGAAAGGGTCGTTGAAAGACATGGTCCCAGCCTACAGACAGGTCGGGAATGGGGATTATGCCGCGAGCGCACAGGCTACTTCCAGCGAACCCGGCCGCCGCGCAGGAGCACACCCTGACCTACTCTTAGGAATCATGAGAAGAGTTCGTCCGCAACATCTGCATGCCTCCCGTTCCGTCCGCAAGGCCTCCCATGTAGGCATGGTGGCCGCAGCCGTCATCTGCGTGCTGGCGCTGGCTTTGGCGGGCACGGTAGCCTACGGGTGGCGCACGGGCGCGTTCGACTTCCTACGCGGCGCGAACGCCGCATCCGGCTCGGGCACCGGCGCGAAGAACGCAGCGGACGGCGGCGGGAACCAGTCGCTCAACCGCATCTCCTCCCCCAAGCCCGACGATTCAGCCGCCGCCCAGGCGCGCCGGCTAGTCTCGGCGATGAGTCTGTCGGAGCGTGTCGGGCAGCTCGTCATGGTGCCGCTGTTCGCCGGGACCGACCCGTCGGCCTTGGCATCGACCATCCAGAACGACCACGCGGGCTCGGTACTCATCATCGGCAATTGGACCGGCGGCACCGCGAGCGTGAAGGCCGCGGCCGACCAGTTGCAGGGCTATGCGCCGAGCGGCAACCGTCTCATCATCGCCACCGATCAGGAAGGCGGACAGGTGCAGCACCTGACCGGCACGGGATTCGACGTGATGCCCTCGGCCGTCGAACAGGGGGCGATGGGCACGGATCAATTGCGCGCATCGGCCAAGACGTGGGGATCGCAACTGACTGCGGCGGGCGTGAACGTCGATCTGGCACCGGTGCTCGGCACGGTCACGGTGGATCGCGCCTCGAACGCCCCGATCGGCGCGCTGAACCGCGACTTCGGGCTGGACGCCGCAGGCAATGCGGCGCATGGCGTGGCGTTCGTCGAAGGCATGCGGGACGCCGGCGTCGAAACCTCGGTCAAGCATTATCCGGGTCTGGGCGCGGTGACCGGCAACACGGATTTCACCGCCGAGGGCATTCTCGACACGACCACCACGCTGGACGGGGATGAGATCGGCGCGTTCGATACGGCCATCAGGCAGTCCTCACCGGCCATGGTGATGATGTCGCTGGCCACCTATCAGGCCATCGACCCCGCGAATCCGGCGGTGTTCTCCTCGGCGATCATCGAGAAGCATCTGCGCGGCGATCTGGGATATGACGGCGTGGTGACCTCGGATTCGCTGTCCGCCGAAGCCCTGAGCGGCTATGACGCCACGCAGCTCGGCGTGAGGATGATCGAGGCGGGAGGCGATCTGGCCTGCATCGGTCAGGTGGACTATGTCGAGCCGATTCTGCGCGGGCTCAACATGCAGGCCTCGGCCGACGATGCGTTCGCCAAGAAGGTGACCGAATCCGCCGTACGTGTGATGACGCTGAAGATCAGAATGGGTCTGGCACAGGCGAAGTAGCGGGCCGAGGCCGCCGGCCTCTACTCGGCGTGGACGTGCGAGTACAGGCCGTGCTTGCCGATGTATTGGACCACGCCGTCCGGCACGAGGTACCAGACCGGCTCGTTGTGCTCGGCACGACGACGCACATCGGTCGAGGAGATGGCCAAGGCGGGGATTTCGAGCGTGTCCACCTTGCCTTCGGGCAGGGTCACGCCATCGGGACTGGAATATCCCGGACGGGTGACGGCCACGAAGTGGGCGAGATCCCACATGAGTTCGGCGTCCTTCCACTGCATGATCTCGGCCACGGCGTCCGCACCGGTGATGAAGAACAGCTCCGCGTCCGGGTGCTGGGCGCGGATGTCGCGCAGCGTGTCGATGGTGTAGGTGACGCCCGGACGGTCGATATCCACGCGCGAGACGGTGAACTTCGGATTGGAGGCGGTGGCGATCACGGTCATGAGATACCGGTCCTCGGCATTGGTCACATGCTTGTCCAGCTTGAAGACGGGCCGGCCGGTGGGCACGAAAATCACCTCGTCCAGGTCGTAGACCCATGCGACCTCCGATGCGGCGACCAAATGGCCGTTATGGATCGGGTCGAAGGTGCCGCCCATGATGCCGATGCGCAGCCGGCTATGCCAGTTGCCGCGCGCCGAAAGCCGTCCACGACCGTGTCCGGCATGATCCATGTCCTGACCGGACAGGTCGCTCATGCGTCGGGCGCCCTCGCCGCCGGGTTCGCCCGCTGCGATGTGCTCGTCCCCATTCCGGGATGCCCCGGATTCCCGGCTCATCGGACGGTCCGGCTCAGTCATCCGCCCTGATTCCACTTCCACGGTCTCCGCGTCCTGTACGGCGACGAGTTCGGCCGGTTCGCTGCCGCTCATGCGATGCCGTCCTTGTCGGCCGCCTGCGTCTCCTGTTCGATCTCGTCGGCCGTGGGATCGCCCTCCTGCGGGTCGATCTTGCCCATATCCTCGTTCCACTCGTCCTGGACCACGCGGCGGATCTCCGCGAACGTGGGCAACGGGAAGTCCGGCTGGTAGAGACGACGAATCTCGGCCACCCGCTCGGTGATGCGGATGAGCGTGTCGGTCATGCCGTCGATGTCGCCGTCGCGCTCCATCTGCGAGAACTTGGCGATGTAGCCCTCCATGAGCTCCATGTGCTCGCGGACGGTGTGCAGCTGATCGTCGTCCAGATCCACCACATCGGGCGAATCGGTCTCGGGCCAGCCGATGAGCACGGCGTCCGCATACTCCAGCGACGCACGCTGGGCGGCGGAGGCGATGCCATCCTCGATCTGGACTAGAAAGACGTACCGCACGATGCTCAGCCGTTCGGCCGCGATTTTCAGTCCGAGCTTGCCGTCCTGCGTCTCGCCGGCGGTATCCTTGATGTTCTCGCTCATGCGCGCACCTGTCCTGTTCCGTAGCCGATCCATTTGGTGGTGGTCATCTCCTGCAATCCCATCGGACCGCGGGCGTGCATCTTCTGCGTGGAGATGCCGAGTTCGGCGCCGAAGCCGAACACGCCGCCGTCGGTGAAGCGGGTGGAGGCGTTGACCATGACCACTGCCGAGTCTATACGCTTGGTGAAGGTCTCGATGGCCTCGTAGTCCTCGGCGATGATCGATTCGGTATGGCCGGTGGAATGCCGGTTGATGTGTTCAATGGCCTCGTCCAGATCGGCGACCACCTTGACACCCATCCTGAGCGCGAGATACTCGGTGTCCCAATCCTCGTCGGTGGCGTGGTTGAGCGCGACGCCCTCGATGGCGGCACCTTGGATGATGTCGTAGGAGACGGTGTCCGCCTGCAGCACCACGTCCGCCTGCGCGAGGGCCGTGGCGATGGCGGGCAGGAACTCGGCGGCCACATCCTTGTGCACCAGCAGCTTCTCGGCGGCGTTGCACACGCCCACGCGCTGGGTCTTGGCGTTGAGGATGATCGGGATGGCCTTGGTGAGGTCGCCGGAGCGGTCCACGTAGATGTGCACGTTGCCGGCCCCGGTCTCGATGACGGGCACCTTGGAGTTGCGCACCACGGCCTGGATGAGCCCCGCGCCGCCGCGCGGCACGAGGACGTCGATATGACCGCGCGCCTCCATCATGGCGGTGGCGCCCTCGCGCCCGTACCGGTCCACGGACTGCACCAGCGCCGGGTCGAAGCCGTGGCTTTCCAGCACGTCGGCGATGACGGACAGCGTTGCGGCATTGGTGCGTTCGGCGGCGTGACCGCCACGGAGCAGCGCTGCGTTGCCGGATTTCAGGCACAGGCTCGCCACGTCCACGGTGACGTTCGGACGGGCCTCGTAGATCATGCCGATGACGCCCATGGGCACGCGCGTCTGCGTCAGGCGCAGACCGTTGGGCAGGTTGTAGCCGCGCACGATCTGACCCACCGGGTCGGGCAGGGTGGCCACATGCCGCACGCCTTGGACGGCGGCGGCCACACGCGGGGCGTCGAAGAGCAGACGATCGAGCTTGCCGGCATCCATGCCGGCATCCCGTGAGGCGATCATGTCAAGCTCGTTGGCGCCGGCAATGTCATCGGCGTGGGCGTCAAGCGCGTCGGCGATGGCGAGCAGCAGTTCGTTCTTGGCCTCGGTGTCGGCCTGCGCAAGCCGACGCTGAGCCTGGGCGGCGCGGTCGGCCTGCGCGCACACGGCGTCGAATACCTTGGTGGTCAGTTCATCGCTCATAACAGACAAGGGTAACGCACAATGCGGCATGCCGCCTGTTTCGGGCCGTTTCTCACTGAGCAGGCAGGAAATACGACTTGGCTCCCCTCTGCGAAGAGAGCCACTGAGGGGAGCCAGTCAATCATCAATCAGTGGATCTGGTCGAGGTCCGGATAGAGCGGGAAGTCCTCGACGAGCTTGTCCACGCGGGCCTTGAGCGCGGTCACGTCGGCGGACGGGCCGGCGGCGAGCGCGGTGCCGATGATGTCGGCCACCTCCTCGTATTCCTTCGGTCCGAAGCCGCGCGTGGCGAGCGCGGAGGTGCCGATGCGCAGGCCCGAGGCGACCGAGGCCGGGCGCGGGTCGAACGGCACGGTGTTGCGGTTGATGGTGATGCCGCAGGCGGCCAGCAGATCCTCGCCCTGCTTGCCGTCCATCTCGGAGTTGCGCAGGTCGACCATCACCAGATGCACGTCGGTGCCGCCGGTGAGGACGGTGATGCCGTTGGCCTTGACGTCGTCGGCAAGAAGACGGTCGGCGAGGATCTTCGCGCCGTCGAGCGTGCGCTGCATGCGGTCCTTGAACTCCGGGGTGCCCGCCACCTTGAAGCTCACGGCCTTACCGGCCACCACATGCATGAGCGGACCGCCCTGCTGGCCGGGGAACACCGAGGAGTTGAGCTTCTTGGCGTACTCCTGCTTGGCCAGGATGAAGCCGGAGCGCGGGCCGCCGAGCGTCTTGTGGGCCGTGGAGGAGACCACGTCCGCGTACGGCACCGGGCTCGGGTGCAGGCCCGCGGCGACAAGACCGGCGAAGTGGGCCATGTCCACCCAGAACTTGGCGCCCACCTCGTCGGCGATCGCCTTCATGGCCTTGAAGTCCTCGATGCGCGGGTAGGCGGACCAGCCGCCGATGATCATGGCGGGGTGGGTCTCGAGCGCGCGCTGACGGATGATCTCCGGGTCGATGCGGAAGGTCTCGGGGTTCACGCCGTAGGCTTCGGCGTGGTAGAAACGGCCGGAGAAGTTGATCTTCATGCCGTGGGTCAGGTGGCCGCCGTGGTCGAGGGCGAGGCCGAGCACGGTGTCGCCGGGCTTGACGAGCGCCTGATAAACGGCGGCGTTGGCCTGTGCGCCGGAATGCGGCTGGACGTTGGCGTATTCGGCGCCGAACAGCGCCTTGGCGCGCTCGCGGGCGATGGTTTCGATCTGGTCGACGTATTCGCAGCCGCCGTAGTAGCGGCGTCCCGGATAGCCCTCAGCGTACTTGTTCGTGAGCACGGAGCCCTGCGCCTGGAGGACCGCGCGCGGCACGAAGTTCTCGGAGGCGATCATCTCGAGGCCGTCCTGCTGGCGGTGCAGCTCGGAGTCGAGCAGCTCGGCGATCTCGGGGTCGGCGGCGCTGATGGGCGCGTTGAAGGCGTCGGTGGCTTTCTGGGCGAGTGATGAAGCGGTCATCTGTGCTCCTTTGTCAGTGTGGGCAACGACTGGCATGCCGTTTGGGCGTCGAGTGTACGACGTGTTTGTGGCCGCGCTGTTTCCTCCGTGCGCCGAATCGGGCGAATTGTCCCGATGATTGGCAGAAAAACACGGGACATGCCGTCTCGAGATATGGACTTGACCGCATGGGCTTGACCACGCATCTCCCCGATTCGCGAAACGTGTCCTCGATGCCGATCTGTCGAGCAATCCGTCGAACGATACGTCGAAGAATCTGTCATGCGAGACGCCGCACCGCCTACGCCCATGCCGCACGCTAAAATGGTGAGGATTCGATCCACCCCTTAATAAGGCTGTTCGTCATTCACAGACTAAGGATTTCAACCGTGGCTACCACCTTCCATTCCACCCGTTCCACCACCGACTCGCTGACCGCCAAGCAGGCGATCCGCAAAGGCATCGCAGACGACGGCGGCCTGTTCGTTTCGGACGACCTGGGCAAGACGAAGGTGGACGTCGCCTCCCTTGCCGGCAAGTCCTACCAGCAGATCGCGGCCGAGGTACTCAGCATCCTGTTGCCGGATTTCTCCGCCGAGGAGCTGGGCCAGTGCATCGTCGACGCCTACGGCAGCCAGTGGTCGGATGAACGCATCACCCCGCTCAAGCCCCTGGGCGACGACTACGTCCTCGAACTGTTCAACGGCCCGACCTCCGCGTTCAAGGACGTGGCCCTGCAGATTCTGCCTCGCTTCATGGCGCACACCACCCCGGCCGGCGGCGACGCGGACGAGAAGATCATGATTCTGACCGCCACCTCGGGCGACACGGGCAAGGCCGCGCTGGCCGGCTTCGCGGACGCGCCGGGCACCGCCATCACCGTCTTCTACCCGGAAGGCAAGGTGAGCCAGGTGCAGGAGCTGCAGATGACCACGCAGACCGGCTCGAACGTGTCGGTCGCCGCCGTCGAGGGCAACTTCGACGACGCCCAGTCCGCGGTCAAGCGCATCTTCGGCGACCGTGTGCTGGCCAAGAAGCTCGCCGCCGACTCGCATGTGGTGCTCTCCTCCGCGAATTCGATCAACGTGGGCCGTCTGGTGCCGCAGGTCGTCTACTACTTCTCCGCCTACGCACAGTTGCTGGAGCGTCAGGTCATCAATGTGGGCGACGAAGTGGAGTTCGTGGTGCCGACCGGCAATTTCGGCGACATCCTGGCCGGCTACTACGCCAAGCTGCTGGGCCTGCCGGTCAAGCACCTCGTGGTGGCCTCCGACAAGAACAACGTGCTGTTCGACTTCCTCACCACCGGCACGTACAACCGTCAGCGTCCGTTCTTCCAGACGATCTCGCCGTCGATGGACATCCTCATCTCCTCGAACCTCGAGCGCATGCTGTACTACTTCTCCGAGGGCGACACGCGACTGATCGCCATGCTCATGAACGACCTCAACAAGTGGGGTACGTATGAGGTTCCGGAGGAGCTGCTGGCCAAGATCCGCCAGATCTTCGGCACCGGCTGGGCCGACGAGGATCAGGTGCGCGAGTCCATCAAACACTGCTGGGACGAGAACCACTACGTCATCGACCCGCACACCGCCTGCGGCTACTACCTGCTCGAGCAGATGCCGCGCGACCCGTTGACCCCGCGCGTGCTGCTCTCCACCGCGAGCCCGTACAAGTTCCCGCGCGTGGTGAACGAGGCGCTGGGCTTCGACGCCACCGGCACCGACTTCGAATGCATGGACGTGCTCTCGCGTGAGACCGGCACCACCGCCCCGGCCGCCCTGCGCGGGCTCGAGACCGCCGAGGTGCGGTTCACGAACGTCGTGCCGATCGACGGCATGGAGCGTTTCGTGGCCAACGCCGCCGAAGCGCTGTAAGCGTCCCGGCGAATCGTCCTCGAAGGAACCATGACGAAGGGGTGATGGCACGTAGCCATCACCCCTTTCCGTTGTCGCGTCGATGGTCCGACCAACGTGGCATCGGGCTGATGGAATCGGTTGCGGCGGCACCACCATGGCCTTCCGAGCCCGATCCCGTCACTTTCCGCCATGACCACCCCGCTTCCCCACTCTCGGAAACTCTCGGAACACCTCCCATACCGGACGCCTCCCATACCCCTCCACTACGAAAACGGGACGAAACGTAAGTCAGGAACGACCCTGTGTTACGTTTCGTCCCACTTGGGCAC